>CAYOLB010000132.1:0-2905 GCA_964404675.1 uncultured Atribacterota bacterium
ATCCACTCTTTTAACAGGCCGATTAAGATTGGCAACTATTCCAATTACAGGGTCTCTATCAATATTTTTATGCGATGAATGTTTATAATCATCGCATGAAATGCCGTTATAAATAACTCGTGTTTTGTCTCTCTTAATACCCTCCACTTTAATAGTATGTTTTTGAATTGAGGCACCATTAAGCAACCCTGTATTTTTATTTGATACCAAACATTTCTATAAGAATGTCTTTAGCTACATCTCTTCGCTCTTCTTGGTTCCGTACTTTATAATGAGCATCCAGACCGGGTGATGTGTTAACTTCATTGATAACTCCCTCAGTCTCAGACAAAGGCTTAGTTATGTCGCTTGTAATTACATCAATTCCAGCGAGAAAAATATCCATTATTTTAGTAACCTTTTGGCATACATTTACGATGTCATCATTAACTAATTTTGTAACATCCTCAACTTCGCCTCCAGCATGTAAGTTCACAATGGACCTAACAAAAATTTCTTTACCTTTAGGCGGTACGAATTCTAAGGAAATATCATATCTGCCTAATGTATGTTTTACCTCGCTGTCAATATTAATCGGATATAATGCTGTTATAGGATCATCTTTTAATCTTTTAGCATTTTCACGCTGAATTAATTTTTTTATACTATTATGACCATCTCCTGTAATTTTTGCGGGAATCCTTTTTGAAACACCTAAAAGTCTTCCTTTTAATAAAAGAACTCTGAAATGCTCGCCTTCAATAAAGTCCTCCATCAAAAAATATCTATCATGCATTAAAGCATTACAAACAGCCTTATTTAGATTTCTAATGTCTCTTATATTGACTGTAACTCCTTGCCCCCCGCTAGTGCCAAAACATGGCTTTATTACAACTGGTTTTCTTCGATTTAAGAATGTACGCTTTGCATCTGTTATTGTATCGAATGAATACACTTTATAAAAAGGTAAACATGTAATGCCGTACTTTTCAAGAAGGCAGTAAGTGAGATGTTTATGTCCAGCTAGCCAAAATGTAAAGGTGTTTTCTAAATCAAATTTAAAATCGGCGGTTAAACGCCTTATTGTATTACCATGTTTGAATTCGTATGCACCATAGCCGATATCTTCAACAACAATGTTAAGATCCTTGGCGCTGTCTGCCAAAGCTTTTATCTCAAACGGATCGCTTTTTGCTTTATTAGGGTATATTAAGTATGACACTGACTTTTGGTAAACTTTCTTAAAATTAAAAATAAAGAAATAATAAGCATACCTTATGATATCAGCGATTCTAAGTTTCATTTTATTATTCCTTATAAATTTAGGCATTATTACGAATTGTTCGTTAAGAAATTATATTTAATAAGATTTGTGTAATAATCCATTTGTCCGCAGATTATATTAAGAATAGAAAAATGTTTAGAGACCTGTCTATAGGCAGCTCTGCCCATGCTTTCCCTAAGACTTTTTGAAAACAAAAGACGTTCAACTTTATCTTTCAATAAATTCCCGTCTTTTGGGGGAACAATAAAGCCTGTGATACCATCCAGAACTATTTCAGGATTTCCACCCACGTCTGTAGCTACCACCGGTTTTCCCGCTGCCATATACTCTAAAAGAACGTTCGAGCATCCCTCTGTATATGATGGCAAAATAGCTATATCAAAAATTGGTAGTATTTTATTTACATCTTTAATGAATCCAGCAAAAATTACCTTTCCATCTAGTCCTTTTTGAAAACTTAACTTTTTAATAAAATTAAAGTATTCGTCATTTTGTGTTTTATATCCCCCACCAACGATAAGAAACTTAATGTTCTTATGAGTACGGGATAGTATTCGAGCCATTTCTAAGAATTCAACATGCCCTTTAACTTTTTTTACTCCACCTAATACCCCTATAATTATTTCTCCCTCCTTTATACCGTAATGAGATTTTATCTTTTTGATATCTTCTATAGACATTTTATGATTATCAGCAATTACACCATTGTATGAAACGTCAAATTTAGATATGGGCACTTTTTCTATTTGTGAAAAATGCTTTGTAGCTGCTTTTGTATTACACTTAATTCTATCAACGAAGCAATCGGTGAATCGATAAGCAATGTCATCCTTCGTTGTTCTCCAAAATCCCATATCACGTCTATTAGATATGATAACTTTTACACCAGCTATCCGACCTATTGCTGGCCCGATTAGATCGGAGGTCTTGTGAATTGTTTCAAGAATATCTACCCTATGTTGCCGCATAATACGATACAGGCGAGAAAATTGTATAAGGCTCAAAGGGGAATATATTCTTTTAATTGGCATGCTTATTATAGGTATGCCTAACGTATAAAATTCCTCAGCAATTTTCCCTTTCTGATATAGGGATACAATAATTGGTGAAAATTTTTCTTTATCTAAAAGCTTGACAAAATTCAGCAGGTATTTTTCAGTGCCATGAAGGCCAGCAATCATGTCAATCATAAACATGATTTTTACCTTAGCTTTACTCAGCAAAATCTTCTTTCGGGAAAAGCGGTGCCGAACAATGACATTATACATATAAGTTAAAAAGGGTTTCATATCATTTAAGGCAAATACTGCAAATGATCTACATTTTGCCAATGATTTTAGCCAGCTTAGCCAGGATATTTCATTATTCTTTTTAAGCTGTTTGAAGGCTTCATAGTCAATTTCTGCCCAAAGCCACTTTTTGTGTTCTGGATAGCTATTTCTAAATTTTAAGGGCATACCAATCAAATCTTTGTACTGTATGAGAGGGAGATTTATCCCACAGTAATCAGCCAGTGAATTTTGCAATATTACCCTTGAATTGATCTCAATCATTTTAAACTGACCATCCCTGGGATCTTTTTTAAATTCAATCTCACCTATACCGTGATATTTAATGCCTTTAAGAAGATTTAAACCTAAA
>CAYOLB010000133.1:0-6069 GCA_964404675.1 uncultured Atribacterota bacterium
TGTTGGTAAAAACAGGGAATACAGTCTAAATAAGTCTTCATTAATCTACTCCTTACTTACAAATTGCATATAAATCATTATATATGAACAATATTCATCCAACATATAACCATCCTACAATCGGGTATCAATTGTTCCATCAGGCAACATGTTATCTGGATGATATTGATTATTATCCTCCATTTTCTTTCTTACACAACGCCAGTATTCAGATTTACAGTATTTTTCTACCCATTCCTTATCTATTAGTTTTTTTTCAGTATAACGTTTTATGGGACAAACAGGATACCAGGGACAAATTTGCCTCTCAGTCATCAAAACATACCTTCTTATAGATGTTTTTAAAAGAAGATGAACTATGGGCAAACATCTATTCTACCCATAGTTCGTATTTTTTTGATATATTATCTTCTAATCTCATTATAACTCAATTTCGGACAGGATTGATTGAACAATTTTTTCAAAAGCCTGGCTAGTTTCATTATCATTATTACTACAGATAAAAGGTTTGCCCTCATCTGCAGACTTGACAATTTGAATATCAATGGGTATTGCACCCAAAAACGGAACTTTAAAATCGCTTGCTGCTTTTTTCCCTCCACCTGTCATAAATAAATCTATTTTCTCACCACATTTAGGACAACGAAAACCACTCATATTCTCAATAATTCCCAAAATAGGAATATTAATATCTTTCAGGAAATGAATACATTTACGTGAGTCAGATAAAGCAATTTCCTGAGGAGTAGTTACAATAACACCACCATCCAATTCTGGAATGAGCTGGCAAACAGACAGCGGTTCATCTCCAGTACCAGGAGGGGAATCAATAATCAAAAAATCAAGTTTACCCCAATTTACCTCAGCTAAAAATTGCTTTATAGCAATTCCTTTTAGTGGTCCCCTCCAAACTAAGGGTGTATCAGGTGATTCTATCAAAGAAGCCATAGAAACTGCTACTAAATTTTCCCTTGCCTGTATTGGTGTAATCTGCCCGTTGCTGCCTGTTAATCTTTGGCCCTCAAATCCTAACATCTTGGCGACAGAAGGTCCATGCAAATCAGCATCAAGTAAACCAACCTGGTATCCTTTTTCAGCTAAAGTACATGCTAGATTTACGGATACTGAACTCTTCCCAACACCGCCTTTATTTGACAAAACCAATATTTTATGTCTGATATCGGACATATTTCGTTTTAATTTCTCAGCAATTTCTTTATTTGCTTGTTCTTTTTTTCTTTTCATTTCATTCTGCGCTTCTTCCTGAGCCACTTTGCTGTTTACATTATTCAATTTTACTTCCTCTTCTTCCCTCGTCTAAACTAAACGAATTCTCATGTTTCCCATTAAAAACTATATAAATATTATTTTCTAACCATCATCGTTCCGCATTTAGGGCATTTTATTTCAGTACATGGTTGTCCGGGTTTATGAGTTTGAACTGTTCCACAGGAAGGGCATACACATTCTCCTGCAGGCCCTGCCCCCTGGGCAAATCTTCCTGTAGAAATATTTCTTCCTCCTAGTCCCCTACCAGTCCCTGGACCTTGACCTCTTGGACCTGTTCCGTCTCCTCTGGGCATCTTTTCTCACCTCCTGTAAAAAAAAATAGCTATTTATGATGGCGATCCTCTTTCTCAATACCATAGCCCTTGCCAGAACCAGGTTGACAAAGAGAATCATCTTCCTCTAACTCTCCTTTTATGTATTTAGTAATTACTTCATCAATTCCACCACTTATCCCAACAATCGGTTTTATTCCTTTCTCATTAAAAAGGTCTATTGCTCTTCTGCCCATACCACCACAAATAATGGTGTGAACATTTTTCTCAGCGAGGAACTTTGGTAAAAACCCTGTACTGTGACCGGGATTAAGAATTACTTCCTGATTGACTACTTTTTGATCTTCTAGTTGAATAATCGCAAAAGAAGGGCACCGGCCAAAATGAGCTGATACTTGGTTATTGTCAACGGCTATTGCAATATTTTCCATAAAAACTCTCCTACTATAACTTTAATTTAATCCTGAATGTGGTTCTACATTTGATTGGTTTGATGCTTTTAAATTCCCTTGTATGTATTCTTGAATGGCTGATTCAACGGTACCAGTTGCTCCAGAAATTAACTGTATACCGGCAGCATCCATAGTTCTAAATGCATTAGGTCCGCAATTCCCACTTATAACAACCTGTACCCCTTTATCTGCCATCATTTGGGCAGACTGGATTCCTACGCCGCCCATTCCACGCATATTGCTATTTTCAATTGCCTCAAATTTATTGTTGTCAGTATCATAAATTATAAAATAAGGGCTTCTCCCAAATCTTGGGTCGACTTCACTCTTTAACTCTGGTCCTGAAGAAGTAACTGCTATTATCATAAAATACACTCCTATCTATATATTTTTTATTTCCACTATCTTTTATTATACCTCTTATGGCAAATTTATAAAATTTAAGTGATAAAAAAAACAAATCACCGGTTATTTTATTAATAAACTCCGGTGATTTGTTTTTTTTATTTATGTGATCACTCTTTTTTGTCTTCCTTTAATTCAGCTAATCTTTTATTAACTGCATCTAATTCGGCCTTAATATCCTCTGCTTCTGCTTGAAGTATCTCCGTCTCTTGCTTTGGATCGATATTACCCTGATAAGGGTAATTCACTCCATAAGCAGGGTACGCAGGAGCTACTGGTGCATAAGCCGGATAACCCGAGAAGGCTCCTCGTCGGAAACCCCAACCAGCACCTCGTCCGAATCCACGGCCAAATCCACGTCTAAAACCCATTCCTAAACGGCCACCAACTGAATTGGCATAACCCGGAACAGAATAACCAGCACAATAACCTGCTGCTCTACCAGTCATCGGACCAAAGCCAGCAGGACCAGTTCTATCACCACCTGGCATAATAAACACCTCCTTCTTTAATCATATTATTCTTCTTTCTTGCAATTTTTACATTCTCCATAAAATTGGAGAATGCAGCTTTTTACAGTAAAACCATATTTCTTAAAAAGCCTTTCTTTCATTTTCTTTATTACAGTTATTTCATCCTCAGTCAAATCACCGATATCTAAAAAATTTCGACAATTCATGCAAAATAGGTGTTGATGGCAATTAATACCTTCAACCCTACCAGCTAACTCATATCTCGCCCTTCCTTCGCCGGATTCAACCTTTATAACCAATCCATTCTTTATTAATAAATCAAGCGTTCTATAGACTGTTGTTAGTCCAATAGCAGGGTATAATTTATAAGACCGCAAATATATTTCTTCTGCACTTAAATGCTTTTCCGCATTACCAAGAACTTGTAAAATAATCCTTCTGGGGACAGTTATTCTGTACCCTCGGCCTCTGAAATGACTCGGCCAACCTTCCGGTGGACCTTTTCCAAATCTTGGATTCATTACTTTAATTTTCCTTATTGATAATGATTACCATTAACATTTTAAATCTAACAATATTTTTTGTCAAGTCTTTTCTGAAATTTATTAATCAAAAAAGGGAAGGCAATAATCTATTACCTTCCCTTTTTAAAACTAATATATATTATGTTGTACTTGATAGCGAAATAATACACTAATTATTAGATTTATAATTTTCCCAAACTTGCAGCACTTCAGGAAAATCAATGTTTAACCTTTTAATTGTCTCTAGAGTAGGAACTCCATTTTCATCCCACCCCTTTCTTTCATATACAACATCACATAATTGTTCATACTGTTTTTCTCGGAAATCTCTTAAAGCTTTCACCTTCTCTTCAACTGTTTTCCCTTTAATTGCAAAACCTACTTTTTCTTCTAATTGTTTATCATATAAGTCAGCTCGAGATTCATATTCTTTTTCGGTTACTGGTCCCACTGCACGATAGGGGATTGCATCATATTTTCTGGTTCCAAAGCCCATCTTCAGATTCAAAAGTCTCTGGAAATTATGAACAGCTTCAGATTGAGTAATAAGGTCTTCTGGGGAAATTTTCTTACCAGTCACCCCTTCAAATATCCAGCAATAATTTTCTACATGTTCTGGTACCTTTGCTGCAGTTATCCCAGAATATTTCTTCTTATTATCAGCAGGTTCAATGTCATTCCAGGGAAGCTTACAAAGCCCTACCAGAGAAAACCAAGTCCTAAATAAGGGAAAATAAAACAATGCTTCTGCTTTGTCCTCAAAGCTAGGAATCTGGTTATTAACCTGATCCATAAAAATTAACCAGGATTCATCGTGTTGAGGTCCTTTATTAGCAATACCATATCCACCTTGCTGGGCAAGAGATTCTTTGGTTACATATTCGGAAAATTCCATTCCTTTACATTCCATACCAATATCATGCAAAAATTTCTGATCTGCATTATAATTATCAGCAAAATACTTTTTGCAACCGCGCACCCCCTGTCCAGCTATTTTCCCAAAACCTGCTCCCTGGGCAATTTGATGAATAAGCTCTAACAGGGCATCACCATTGCCAAACCTTAAATCTAATCCACCTGTTTTTTCTTTATCCAAAATACCCTTTTCATAACATTCCATCAAAAAAGCAATGGTTGTACTTATTCCAATAGTGTCCAGACCATAGTGGTCACAATAAAAATTGGCTTCCAAAACTACATCAGGATCAAAACAACCACAGTTTCCACCAATACCAGCAGCAGTTTCGTATTCAGGTCCATCAACAATTACTTCCTCACCTTTTAGAGGACCTGTTTTTAACTTGAATTGATCAACGGCATGGGAACAACGTAGATTACATCCTATCCAGCAGGAATCACCTGCTTGCTTCTGAGAAAAACGTTTTAACCAAACCTGATTATTTACATTTGTGGCTTCTGGGTGTGTACCATATTGAAAATTATGAACCGGTAAGCAATCATGAGCATTCATATGATCAAAAAGGTTTACTGTACCAGTTTCACGCATACCATTTTGAATATGATCTAAAGAAAGAATTTCTTCAGTTAATCGCTGTCCAGCTTTTTTTAATAATTCAGGATTTGCAGGATTGTTACTATTTGCCTTTACACCTTTATATTTAACAACAATAGCGGCTATCTTCTTATTTCTTAATACTGTTCCGGTGCCACCTCTTGCTCCTTGTTTGTAACGTATTTTTTTACGTCCACGATCATACCAGCTAAAATTCAAGATTCCAAGTAGAGCATTTTCTGCTCCCTGGCCAGCGGAAACAACACTGATATTACTTTTGTCCGCTTCGTCTTCAGCAAAATGTTCAGTCAGTTTCTCTGCTAAAATATAAGAATTAGTTTCTTGAAATGGAGAAGTTTGTACCTTTATCTCACCCTTGTTACCATCAATAAATATGATGACATCCTGTTCAGCCTTACCTTGGATTTCTAGAGCATCCCATCCTGAGAATTTTAATAATGGGGCAAAATAACCTCCGGCATTGTTATCATTTGCACTCCCCGTTTCAGGGGATATGCTTACAACATGACTCTTACCACAACCAGAATATTGGGTAATCCCACAAATTGGTCCAGTACAAAACACTAATTCATTTTCCGGGTCATCCCACTTTGTTTCCGGCTTCACTGCCTGCCATAAATACCACAAACCATAACCGCGACCACCTGTTAACACTTCTTTGACTTTTGCCGGAACATCCTTTATTTTTACCTCTTTCCTAGATAAGTTTAGATAAAGAACTTTATCTGTATAACCTTTATTTATGCTAGCGGGTTGATACTGGGTTGAAAATAACACTTGTTCTTCAGACATTATTAACCTCCTGTCTATTTAGATAATAACTATTATATTTAAATATCTTCCATAATAGTATCGATACTAAGATTACCAGTTGCCAAGTTATCAGTATCGGTTTTATCATTTATCCTGAAAATATTTCTGCAAGATTTCTCTTAAATCAGGCTTTCCAATTTCCTGTAATTCATACCTTACTCTTACATATGGTTTATCAATTTGCATTACTCTACTTAAATCAATGGGAGTGCCTATTATTACCAGTTCAGCGTCACTATTGTTTATTGTTGCTGCCAATTCCTTGGTTTGTTCTGGGCCATAGCCCATTGCTGGTAATAATGTACC
>CAYOLB010000134.1:0-3431 GCA_964404675.1 uncultured Atribacterota bacterium
AGAGCTAATGAGTATTCCCGCCAACACTACCCGCATTTTCCATCCCCCTGAAAAAGAAGAACATGGTTTTACCCAATCCTGCTCAGTAAAACCCAGTCCTTTGATTACACTTTTTGCCCTTGCTTCAAAACTATAACCACCCTTAATCTCAAATTGATAAGATACTCTTTCATACTTCCTTGCAATATTCTTAAAATCATTATTCTGCGAGTCTATTCTCGACAACTTGTCCTGGTATTGTT
Source organism: uncultured Atribacterota bacterium (assembly GCA_964404675.1). Classification (GTDB taxonomy): domain Bacteria; phylum Atribacterota; class Phoenicimicrobiia; order Phoenicimicrobiales; family Stramentimicrobiaceae; genus CAZWUL01. The sequence continues at coordinate 243 of CAYOLB010000134.1, forward strand.
TCATCTTATTTTCCAGTTGAACAATACCAGCAATTTCTTTTAGATAATCTTTCAAAAGATAATCTGATAATACAATAAGATCCTGGGGTAAATAACCTATCTGCTGATTATGCGGCAGGATAACAGTGCCTTCATCAGGTTTTTGTCTTCCTATTATAATTCTAAAAAGGGTAGTTTTCCCAATACCGTTATCGCCAATTAACCCAACTCGGCTGCCTGTTGGAATTTGCCAATTCAAATCATTAAAAAGTATTTTATTTGAAAAACTAACCTTAATGTTTTTTAAAATAATCATATTAAACAACTTCTCGAAAAATTTCTATATAACATAACAATTCATTTCTCTAGCTTCTGTATATTGTTCCAGACATAGCATTGTTCTTTCCATTGCTTCCTCTATAGGGTCTTTGCCATTAAAGTCAATAATTGCAATTATTATTCTGTTGGTTTGAGCAGTAATCATTGACCGTTCAGAATCACTGGTTGGACTGCCGAAAGGACCAAATTTATCCCTGAATACAGGTAAATTTTCAATATTAATCATTCCTCTTCCAATAGCTTTGTAATTTTCAGATGGCTTACCAATATCAAAGCTTATAGGTTCTATTAATTTATTAAAATCATAACACCCAATGGAAAATTGAGAAGAGATTGAAATAAAATTAATAATGTCAACAATATTATTAATCCTATATAACTCTTTTCCACTTACAATCCTCCTCAGTAAAGCCTCAGCTGAACACCGGTACCGTGCTGGCTCCTTCCCTAATGCAAGATAGGCATCTCTGGTATGTCTTATAATAGGCAATTGGGAAATTTGCTTCAAATTAAGAGAAGATTGAATTTGATAAGTGAGTTTTTCTATCTCATTCCAAAGAAATTGATTATTTTTTTGATATTTTATATCTGACTGAATCAATCCCAATCTGGTACCTGGGCACACTTCACTTAATTTATGAGATATTTTAATGTCAATCATAATCAAACCCCTTTCAATTTCCTTTCAATCCAACCCCAACTATTACCTTCTCTATTTTGAATTGCTTTAATAACTCTATAATAATAACATATAATTCTTACAGTCAATATCACACCCGCATAGTGAGTAACTATAAGAACCTCTAAAAAAAGTTTGAGTTGTTGTGTGTGTCTGAATTAGAAAATATTCTGGCAAAAGGCAGGTAATGTAAATGCAGCGCGATGAATCCCTGAATGGTAATATTTTAAAGAAGATAATTGATTTGCTCTTTCGGCTATAAAATCCTCAATAGGATGATACTGTTTTGAACAGAAACTAAAGCCAATCATCCCACTGGGATATGTGGGCACCATAGTATAATAATAAAAACTTTTTGGAAAAATCTTTTTTATAAAGCTAAAAGTAGATTTTATAAAATCAGCATGCCAGAAGATGGATTCTAACTGTGTAACTGCAATACCATCTTCTTTTAGAGCGTTAAAAAGAGAGTTATAGAAATTCTCAGTAAAGAGAGTAGTACCTGGACCAATCGGATCAGAAGAATCCACAATAATTACATCGTATTGGTTTTTTCTGTTATCAAGGAATTTCGCTCCATCCTCAAAAAATAGATTCACTTTCTTGTTATCAAAACTGTTAGCCAGCTTTGGGAAATATTCTCGACATATGTCGATAACTTTTTCATCAATCTCACAAACATCTACTCTGTTCACCTGAGAATGTTTGATAATTTCTCGGACAGTCCCACCGTCTCCTCCGCCTATTACTAAAACATCCAAAGGTAAAGGGTGAACACAAAGAGGTACATGGGTAATCATCTCATGATAACCAGCCTCATCAGCCTCAGTCAGCATAATAATTCCATCATTAATTAGCACTTTACCAAAAGCTGGCGTATTTACTACGCAAATCTCCTGGAAAGGAGAGATAACTTTTTTCAGGACGTTATCGGCTTTTATTTGAAGATAACGTCCTTTTTCTTTATCGTATTGATCCCCAAACCATAATTCTAGTTTACTCAAATTTTCTATTTCCTCAAAACATAATGTATCTTGATATCTTTAGCCTGGAAATATTCTTGTGTAAAATCAGCAGCTATCTGCGGATCGTAATATTTACAACTAAAAATATCAATATAGGCATTATTTGTTAAATTGGCAAAATGACCTGATATTAAAGATGTTTCAATCAACTGGGTCATAGAATACCCTGCAACTCGTTCATCTTCACCGAAGTTAACTACCTGAGTTTCACCAAATTTCTTCATTTCTATCAACCGGCATAATTCATCTACGTAGCGTTTGATAGCTTCTGGATCCCGAATCAAATCAGGATTGCAATCATGTAAATCAATACTGGTAAGCAAACCCCACATATTTTCCTTAATATACTGTTCTTCCATTTCTTTCATTTCCATTAGTTTTACCATTTTAAAAAACCCCCACCTTTGCAGACGTCTTTTTCTTTATTTTAATAGGGAAACGAATACTCCCTCTTTTCATCTCTGTTACTGAGATAGTTTTAACATCCAACTCTTTTTCTATAAAATCTAATGCCTTTTGGTTATTTATAGTCTGACCACAGGTAAAAATATCCAAAGCAGCATAACCATATTCCGGCCAGGTGTGAATAGTAAAATGAGATTCTGCAATAATTACCACACCACTTACACCCTGAGGTGCAAATTGATGAAAAGATGTTTCTAATGCTGTGGCACCTGAAACACTGACCGCTTCTTCCAGTACTGACTCTAGTAAGCCTAGATCATTCAGTTTTTCTGAATCACATTCATATAATTCTACCAAAAGATGATTTCCTAAATAATCCATTTTTCAGTCCCTCTTTTTCCCATAAAAATTATCAACGAACTAACATAAAATAACAGAAAATTTTCGAAAAATCAATCTTTTTTTAGAAGAAATATTTTATTTTTTTCGAAGCTTCTCAAGAGAGCTCCTTCCAGCTCCTTTAGACGCTTTTATCCTCTCTCATTCGACTAAATCTAAGGCTAATTCAATCATTTGATTAAATGTCTTTTCTCTTTCTTCAGAAGTAGTTTCATCACCAGAAATCAAGCTATCACTTACTGTCAAAATTGATAATGCCTTTGCCTTAAATTTTGCTGCAATTGTATAAAGAGCTGCTGTCTCCATTTCAATGGCAAGAGCGCCAAAATCAGCCCAAAGCTGCCAATGGTTAGGATTATCATG
>CAYOLB010000135.1:0-5251 GCA_964404675.1 uncultured Atribacterota bacterium
GTGCCAGGTGGGACAGAGCACAATATAATTAATACTTCAGACAAAGAAGAATTAAAGCTCTATACTATTTACTCGCCACCAGAGCATGCCGATAAGAAAATCCATAAAACTAAAAAAGAAGCAATGGCTGATGAAGAAGACCATGTCTGATAACCACTAATTGAAACTCTATGAAATTATTTATAGATGGTACCCTGGAATTCCGAAAAGAAGTGGGTCTTATTTATTTATATAAGTATCATAAAAAGATTAAATAACAGAAATTAATAAATTTTTCCTCATCCCATTTTTGGCCAGGTTCAGAAGTTACCTTTTTCTTTTGGGCTTTACTTGTTTGTTATCATAAAAATAAAGATCAATTTTTTCATACTATATTTTGATTCCACTGCCGGGTTTTGAAATAATAGTACCAGAAACCTTATTAGTCGTATTTTTCAATTTTCCTGGCCTTATAAAATTGCCAGATATTTCATTGGTGTATTGCCAGGTTATCTTCAGTAAATCCTTTTATCACTCAATCAGATTCATGGACAAGAGCTGTAATTTTAGTTTACAAGAACCTTCCTGTTTCTTTTTGCTTCCAGCTCGGTTAAGGCTATCTTACGAATGCGGATAGATTTTGGTGTCACTTCGACAAGTTCGCTATCATCGATATATTCAAGGGCATCGTCAAGATTAATTATTCTTGGTACATTAAAATGCTCCATCCCTCCATCACCTTTGGAACGCATGTTTGACAGCTGCTTTCCCTTGCATACGTTTACCCACATATCCTCTTTGCGGGAATTTTGTCCAACTACCTGGCCTTTATATACTTGAGAACCAGGTCCGTAGAATAATTCTCCCCTGTCCTGTACATTGGTTAGCCCATATAAACGCGTTATCCCTCTTTCACAAGCGACCAGTGAACCTCTCTCACGTTTTTTCAAATCACCATTACCTTCAAGATAAGAATAAAAAAGGCTGTTCATTATACCCTTGCCTCGTGTATCAGTCATAAAATCCCGCCTGTAGCCGAATAGGCCGTGTGTTGGTATTATAAATTCAAGAAATTTATATCCTTCACTTACTTCCATTTTTTTCATCAAACCACACCGGCTTTGCAGCTTTTGTATTACTAGCCCGGAATACTGTTCAGGAACTGATATAAAAATTTTTTCATAAGGTATGTGTTTTTTGCCTTCTATTATTTTTGTTATGACCTGGGGCTGGGAAACCTGCAGCTCATAACCTTCCCTGCGCAGTCTTTCAATAAGAATAGCCAGATGAAATTCACCTCTGCCTGAGATAACCCAGCCTCCTGCGGAATTGTCTTCCACTGTTAATGCCACATCATTCTCAAGTTCCTTATATAATCTTTCCCTGATTTGCCTTGAAGTAGTAAACTGGCCCTCCCTACCCGCAAAAGGAGAAGAGTTAACAGAAATATTTATTTTAACGGTAGGTTTCTCGATTTCTATAAGCGGCAGGGCTACCGGTGTGTTAATATCGGCAACTGTTTCGCCAATCATAATGTCCGGTATACCGGCAATTGCAACAATTTCTCCTGCTGCTGCCTGGCTAATTTCATTCCTGTCCAACCCCTGGAAAGTCATAAGTGAAGTCACCCTGTATTTTTTATTATAACCTTCGCGGTTTATCTGGACTATTTCCTGGCCTGATTCAATTTTTCCATTATATATGCGGCATGTTGCAATACGGCCCTTGTAATTATCCCAGTTTATTGAAGTAACAAGCATCTGCAGGGGTAAATCTTCTCTTCCCCCTGGTTCGGGAATATAGCTTATAATCTCATCAAATAATGGAGTAATGTCCTGCATAAGGTTAAGGTCAGGCTTTAAACCCGATTTGCCCATTCTTGAAGAGGTATAAACAACCGGAAAATTTGCAGTTTTTTCATCTGCTCCAAGGTCAATAAAAAGATCAAAAGTATCATTTAATGCTTTATTTATATTTGAATTGGGTTTATCTATCTTATTAATTACTACAATAATTTTATGATTAAGCTCAAGCGCTTTTTTTAAGACAAACCTGGTCTGCGGCATAGGACCCTCCTGGGCATCAACAAGAAGCAGGGAACCTTCTGCCATTTTTAAAACCCTTTCAACTTCCCCACCAAAATCCGCATGGCCTGGTGTATCTATAATATTTATTTTTATGCCGCGCCAGATAACTGACGCATTTTTTGAAAAAATTGTAATACCCCGCTCCCTTTCAAGCTCATTGCTGTCCATTATACAATCAGCAGCAGTTTCCTCTTTGTTTAATTTTGTCTTGGACTGGCGGAGAAAAGAGTCCACCAGTGTGGTCTTTCCATGATCAACATGGGCGATAATTGCTACATTACGAATTTCCATTTTTTTTAAACCTTAAATGACTTATGACATTAATTAACATTTGGTTTTACTTTTTTTATATTATTTTTTGCTAAAATCTTTTTCTATCTCTTTTTTTAAAATTTTTTGTCTTACCTGATGAAAAAGATTTGTTACTCCTGCTTCTTGATGAGCTGTCGACTCTTACTTTCCTGCCTTTAAACACTTCATTGTCAAAAGCTTCAATGAAACCATCAATAAATTGTTTTTTTACGTCAACAAAAGAATATACGCCCTTTATATTTATACGTTTAAAAGCCTCTGGCGGTATTCCTGTTATTTCTTTAAAATATTTAAGCATGCGTCCATTGTTAAAGCCGTCAATTGTGCCCAGATTAATAAATATGCTTACTGCATCCTTATTATCCCTGCCTCTGGCATGATCTTTTTTTGAAAAATCTATATTAAGGTCTTCTGCATTACGGTAATATTCAAGAAAACGGTTAAATTCCAGGGATACCATCCGCTGTACCAGTTCGGTCTTATCTATATCTTTTAATTCTTCCGTAATTGCAGGCAGGTATTTTGAAATTCCCAGCTGATTTATTTCAACAGTTTTTATCCTTTTCATAAGTGCCAGAAGCTGCTGCTCACAAACCTCCACTCCACCTGGTACTTTAGAATAAATAAATTTTTTATTTAAATGTTTTTCTATATACCTGATTTTCCCCATATCTTTGGTATTTATAATTGAAATCGTAATTCCTGATTTGCCTGCTCTTGCAGTTCTTCCACTGCGGTGGGTATAAATCTTCATCTCGTCAGGAAGCTGGTAATTTATTACATGGCTTACATTATTAACGTCAATTCCCCTTGCCGCGACATCGGTTGCAACCAGGAGCTGAAGGCTCTTTTCCCGGTAATGTTTCATCACCTTATCACGCTGCACCTGGCTCAGATCCCCGTGAATAGAATCTGCATTGTAACCATCTTTAATCAGCTTTTCTGCAATTTCCTGGGTTTCAATCTTGGTCCTACAGAAAACAATTGCAAAGATATCAGGATTCACATCCAGTATCCTTTTAAGCGCCGTGTATCTGTCCCTCTCATGCACAACATAATAAATATGTTCAATATTATCCGCACCGGCATTTTTTATCCCCGCAGTAATTTCAAAAGGATCATGCATGTATTTACCAATAATTGCATAAATCTCATCCGGCATAGTTGCGGCAAACAGCCATGTTTTCCTGTCTTTAGGTGTAAATTCAAGAATTGTATCTATGTCTTCCTGAAAACCCATATTCAGCATCTCATCAGCTTCGTCCAGAATTACATATTTTACTGTTGAAAGATCTATCTTTTTCCTTCTTATAAGATCATTTAACCGACCCGGTGTTGCAACAATAACCTGGGCACCTTTTTTTATTCTATTTATCTGCAGCTCAATGCTTGAGCCTCCGTATATAGAGACTATATTTAATCCCTGAAGATACTTGCAATAGCTTTCAAGATCATTTGATATCTGAATACAGAGCTCCCTTGTAGGTGCCAGTATAAGCGCCTGTATTGTTTTTTTCTCCAGATCAATCAATTCTATTAGAGGGAGCCCGAATGCCGCAGTTTTTCCTGTACCTGTCTGGGCAAGACCGATAAAGTCCCTCAGACCTTTCTTGAGCACAGGTATGGATTTCACCTGTATTGTTGTGGGTTTTGTAAACCCCAGCTCATTTATGGACCTGATTGATTCTTCCCTTATTCCAAAATCCTTAAACCCATTTTTTATTTCTCCGACATATGGGTCCGCATTTGTCTGCTGCTCATAAATTGTATCCGGGTTTAGTTCTTTTATGTATATTTCATTTCTTTTAATTTCTTTTACATTTATTGTTTTCATATTCATTTTTTCTCTTTTTTGCACGGTTAATTATTGTAATAAGATATATTATTTTTTTACAAAATTTGATTTGAAGACTGAAGCAGTAGAAAATAATTGAATATTAATTAATTATATTTCTTTATTGCCTTCCGGCTTAAAATCTATATCCAGTTTATAATTGGTTAATTATAACATATTCTCTCTTTTTTTATAATTAATCTAATTTACAATAATTTTATATACAATGTAATTATTTTTATAATACTTTTTATATAAATTTATTGTTTAATCTTATGGTTTTCCGATTAAAATAGGCGATGATATTCTTTCTTTATTAATTCTTAATGTTAACAAATCTAAAATCAATAGAATTATTGTTAGACCTAATAAAAACACTTTTAATATAAATGAATGTGATAACTCCTTACATAGATAATCAAATAGCTTTTTGATAATTAGGATTTTTATATTTTTCTTGTTTCTAGCCATTTTTCTGTTTTTACTTTTCATTTCATATTGAAAATCTAAATCTTTTTAGTAAAAAATAATCTATTCAAACTATAATCTATAAATAAATTTGCTATTGATGTAGAGTATGGATAACGTAAAATTTTATGTGTAAATTATTTTAAAATAAATAAAGATGGCGTATTCTTTCAAATAATAATTATCAAAAAACTATAAGAAAGGAATACGCCATGAGAGATCTCTTATCATTAAGAGTAGCCGATTTATGGAGAGAAGTAAAGACAACCGAAGAAGATATCTGGGGAGATTTGAAACTGGAAACAAAGATGTATCTTAAAATGCTAATAGAGATATGTCTTATAGAAGAACAGGATAGGATCTGAACCCCTGAATTTAGACACATCAGTATCTTAACTTATGAACAGATTTTACAACAGGATTTTTTAATATCATTCATCAAATTATTTTCAAATTCTTCCGGAGGCATATAACCAATGGAAGAATGCAGCCTCTTTCTGTTATAAACCTCTTCGATAAAGTGGGGAAGCCTGCCTACTACATCTTGATAGGTCTCATAATCCCACATGTA
>CAYOLB010000136.1:0-1634 GCA_964404675.1 uncultured Atribacterota bacterium
GGGAAAAATCCTCTCTATCTAAAGTCAGGTTTGGATTATAGTATGGATCTCCTGCAGCCAATACATTTCTCCATTTCCACTGGAAGTATTGTATCTCCTCTCTAAATCTTCTCTTCTGTTCAGGGGAGTCCTCATATCCCCTTGAAACTGATTCATAATGGACAGCCTCACAATATGGCGTAAAAATATTGAGATACCCTCTCTCTCTCAACCGTAAACAAAAATCAACATCATTCAGTGCAATGGTTAAATTCTTTTCGTCAAATCCGCCCATTTCTTCATATAATCTTCTTTTTACCATCAGTAACGCACCGGTAACAGCGCTGACATTTTGAATAGACATCAATCTATTGTGATATCCTGGAGATTCACGAGGGAAAAGCCTGTGAGAATGAGCTGCAAAGCCGGCAATACCAATGATAATGCCGGCATGCTGGATAGTATTATGGGGATAATACAACTTTGCCCCAACCGCACCAATATCTCCTCTTTGCGAGTGCTCAAGCAAGGCTTCAATCCAGTCAGCATTAATGATCTCGATATCGTTATTCATCAAAACAATATGTTCACCCCTGGCTATACCAACGGCGTAATTATTTATTTTTGAATAATTGAAAGGGATATTGTATTCAGAAAATCTGATGCGCTGATCAGATTCCTGTAATTGCGCTATTAATTCAAAGGTTTCTTTTTTGTTGCTATTATTATTCACACCGATTATTTCAAATTTTTGATAACATGTTTTATCTAAAATTGTTTCAATACACTTTTTTAGATAATCAGGTTTATCCCTAAACGGGATAATTATGCTTACGAATGGCGAGGATATCATTTTTCTCTTTACACGATACAAACCATTCATATGCCCATTTAAAACATCCCCTTCTATTTTTTGTCGACCTAAAGCTGCCTCCAGCGCCATTTTACCACTCTTGTCTGCATGCATTTTTGATGGAGGATTTGTATCTTCTGATAGTGCAATAGACCGCCGGTTATACAATGTCTTTGGGATATGGTATATTTTTGTAGTTTTTTCAATTAGTTTTAAAAGTAAATCATAATCCTGGGCACCTTCATATTTTGAATCAAACCCTCCAACCTCATGAAATAGATGTTTCCTTAGCGCTAATACATGGCTTATATAATTGTATGAAAACAACAAATCCGGTGAGAAATCAGGTTTATAATACGTATCTTGGAGGTGGCCTTTACTATTTACGGTAGCTTCATCAGAGTAAATAACATCAATATCATTGCTGTTAAGAGCCTTGACAACTTCATAGAGAGCATCGGTTGTTAACTCATTATTGGGGTCCAGAAACCCTATAAATTCACCGGTTGCCAAGGAGACAGCTTTATTGGCAGCCTCGGCACTACCTTGATTTTCTTTTAGGAAACTGATTTTAACTCTGTTATCGTCTCTAGACAATCTTTCCAAAATCGGCTTAATACGCATTTTACTGTTTTCATCAGCAACCACACATAATTCCCAGTTATTGTAAAACTGACCCATCACGGAATAAATACATTTGCCTAAGAATCTTTCATCACCATTACATATTGTAATGATCATACTGACTCTGGGCTTATATTGAATTTGTTCCATTAATAGATGGGGATTTCTACCCTCTTTA
>CAYOLB010000137.1:0-7265 GCA_964404675.1 uncultured Atribacterota bacterium
AACCGGTCTGGCAGAATACCGCCTATTGCTTCGTCAGGATAATGCCGATTTAAGGCTAACCCCCTATGGATATAAATATGGGCTTATTTCTAAAGAAAGATATCAAAAATTTCTAATAAAGAAAGAAGCAATTGCTGAAGAAATAAAAAGGCTTCAACAATTAAAGATATATCCTGATGAAAAAACAAATAAAAAACTTAATATACTTAGTAGTTCTCCTCTGCAAAAACCAACAACAATGGCAGATCTACTTACACGACCACAATTGAATTATACTGCTACTTCTATTTTGGACATAGATAGACCAGAATTAGATGAAGAAATTGTTAACCAGGTAGAGATTCAAATTAAGTATTCCGGTTATATCAAACGCCAAGAAGAGGAAGTAAAGAGATTTAGGAAAAACGAAAACTATAAAATACCAACTAATATCGATTATTCACAATTATATGGTATCTCACATGAAGGAAAACAGAGATTTAGTGAAATCAGGCCTATCTCTCTCGGTCAGGCAAAAAGAATACCAGGGGTTACCCCCTCTGATATTACAGCTCTGCTTATTCATCTTGAAAAAATTAAAAGAAGCAAAAAATAAATAATAATTAGACAGTGTTGTTTATATGTTTAGCTGCCTGGAGAGTATTTTTCATTAACATCATGTTTGTCACAGGACCTACTCCTCCGGGCACCGGAGTAATCCTGGAAGCGATTTTAGATACTTCTTCAAAATTGACATCTCCAACCAATTTTCCCTCTACTTCATTGGTTCCTACGTCTATTACTACCGTATTAGCTGTTACCATGCTACCAGTAATCAGCTCGGCTTTCCCTGCTGCAGCTACAAGTATATCTGCCCTCCGGGTATAATCAGCTAAATTACCTGTTCTGGAATGGCAAATAGTAACTGTGGCATTGGCGTTAGGTCGTTTTAACAGTAATATTAAGGCTAGTGGTTTGCCAACTATACTACTTCTTCCAACAATGACTACATGCTTTCCCTCAACTTCAATTTTTTCTCTCTTCAATATTTCAAAAACTGCATTGGGTGTGCAGGGTAAAAATACCGGGGTACCCATTGCAAGATTACCCATATTAACCGGGTTAAAGCAATCAACATCTTTTTCAGGATGCACAGCCTTCTGAATGCTCTGCTGATTTATATGTGAAGGAAGGGGTGTCTGAACTATAATACCATGCACCTTATCATCTTTATTTAATTGCTTTATTAATGCTAATAATTCATCCTCATCAATATCTGAGGTGAGGGCATTTTTTTCAAATTGAAAATTGACTTTTTTGCAATTTCTTTCAATCATTCTTACATAAAAAAGGGATGCCGGGTCTTCTCCTATAATTATTACCGAAAGTTTAGGTATAATATTTTTGTCCTGCCCAAACTTTTCAGTCTCTGAAATTAATTCATTTTTGATTGTTTCTGCAATTGATTTTCCATTAATGAAATTATTTTCTTTGTCCATTAAATTATCTCCTACTTTTCATATTCGAATATTTTTAGAGAAATCACGTCTTATAATATTATTTCAGCAAAAATTGTACCCGTCAAGTGAGTTGCTTTAATAGTCTTTCAAAGAGGCTTAACTTTTTGCTGGTTACTTTTTAGGTTTATCTCTGCAGTGCCTCTCTTGCTATTTTATCATTTTTAGGTTTATATAATATAACCTGCGAATGAATAATCATCGCAGGTTATATATAAAATACTGCTGTTATCTATAATAATGAAAATACATAGTTAAAAAGAGTTAACTAATACTAATCTACTAAGTAATGTTCAATTCAATATTTTGTCTCTTTTAAGGTTTTCCTTAATCATTACATTAGCTGAATTTTCATCAATATTATATACGGCCTTAATTTCACTTGTTAGTATCTTATTAGCCCTTTCTAACAAGCTTTTCTCGGTAGCAGATAAAGGATCTGTTTTTTTGCGTCGATAATAATTCCTAACTACTTGCGCAACTTTCATTAAATTTCCGCTATCAACCATTTCCATCTGAGTCTTAATTCTGGATTTGTAATCCTGCTCCATATCATCCATGTCATCGCTTAATACTTCTAAAACATCAGGAATTTTATCTTTGCCTAAAATTTTTCTTAAGCCAATATCCCCTGCTTTTCTTATAGGAATCATAAGAGTCATTTGATTTATAAATAGGTCAAGAATATAATACTTTTCACTTTTTTCTAAAACTCGTTTTTCTTCTATATTTGCAATATTGCCTACCCCAAAAATAGGGTGAGCTACTTTCTCTCCTTTTTTAAACCTAGGCAATGCCCGATAATCCGCTGTAAGTTTCACTTTTAATTCCTCCAGTCAATATCATATTTAGTAGTCTAAGTACCTAAAAAAATATTTTAGCATATTTTATACTTTAAGTCAAATTAAACTAACTATAATTAATATATCTAAAATATTACAAAAGATAAATAATATAAAAAAATAAAATGAAGTAACAGGAAGAAATATTTAGGAAAAGAATTATTATTATTTTAAATAAGGTAGCGGGTTCACAGGCTTGCCATCTTTTCTGATTTCAAAATGTAGATGAGAACCTGTAGAATTACCAGTGGCTCCTAATTTTGCAATTATATCTCCCTTGCTTACTGTTTGTCCTTCTCTTACCAGATTGCTAGAATTGTGCGCATAAACAGTAGAATATCCACCAGAATGTTCAATAATAACAGCATACCCGTACCCATTAATATATCCACTAAAACTTACTTTACCTCTTTCAGCTGACCTGATCGGGTCTCCTGTATGACCATCTATATCAATTCCAGTATGGTAGTCTCTTCTACCTCCCAATGTTCTCATACCAAATTGAGAAGTAATTAATCCTTTTATGGGCCACATGAAAGAACGTGAAGCAACTGTTGAATTTCTAACATTTGGAATTACCAATTTCTGTCCTACAACCAGTCTGCTATTTTCTGATATTCTATTAGCGCTGGTAATAGACTGAAGACTGACCTGGTATTTTCGGGAGATTCCCCAGAGTGTGTCTCCTTTTTGTACATAATGAGCAATATCTTTTGGTATATCTTTTTGCACAACAGCTGTGCTTGTTGTTTCCTGTTTTGGAGCTGACACTGTTGCATAGGCGGGAATATTTAATTTTTGACCAACAGATAATGTGGTAATACTGTCCAGCTGGTTGATGCTGATTATTTCATGCATCTTAATCTCATGCTGCTGAGCAATGCTCCACAGGGTATCACCTTTTACAACGGTATATTCAATTTTTTTTATCTCGCCTTCGCGCTGTTGTAATCCTCCTATGGCAGGTATCTCCAGTTGTTGACCAACTGTTAAAACATCTTTATTACTCAGGTAATTCACTGCAACGATTCCCTCCATGGACACTTCATATTTTTTGGCAATGCTCCATAAAGTATCGCCAGATTGAACGGTATAGTGAACTGGCTTTAGTTCTTCCTGAGGAGAAGCAGCGTTTTCAATAACTTCTTCCTTTTCTTCATTTGTAATACTTCTATCAGCAACATATATGCTCTCTGCCTTTTCTGTTGCTTTTATTTTTATTCTTTGTCCAGGATAAACATAATCTTCTTTATCAATATTATTCAGCTTGCAGAGTGTTTCAATCGGCATATGGTATTTTTGAGCTATTAAAGAAATATTTTCCCCTGATTCCACAATATGTTCTATCCAGTCATATTGAATTTGGTCTTCTTTGTCATCATCCTTCATAGTGTTATCTTTTGACAAGCTCGGAATAGGTATTTTAATAATCTGTCCAATAGATAATTTTTCTTCATCTTCTAAATTATTTATTTTCGATAGCTCTTTAAGAGATATATGGTAATTTTGAGCAATAGCCCATAGACTTTCTCCAGGTTTTACGGTGTAATCTGTTTCTATAAACGATTCTCTAAATTCCTGGTTTAAGCTGGTACTCATTGTTTTATAACTTGATTCCTCTGGCTCAAAGGAAAGTTCAGCAGACTGATTCTGTTGAGCTTCCTTTTGGTTTTCTATAGGGATATTAATCTCTTGTCCGATATATAAAGAATCAGGTTTTCGTAAATCATTTACAGAAGAAATTTTATCTAAAGAAAGACGGTACTGCTGGGCTATATCCCAGAGACTTTCACCTTTTTTCACCTTGTGGACAATAGTTGTAGTTACTTTTTTTTCATTAGAATTATCTGCTTGATCCTTAGGAATCACTAATAATGAACCTGGACATAATATTTCTTCTTCATCAATATCATTTGCTTCAGCAACTTCCTGGATAGAAAGCTGAAATTTATGGGCAATTGTCCAGAGACAATCTCCTTCTTTTATCTGATATTCCAGATATTCCTGTGCATAGGCATTAGGCCCAATAACTGCAAGGAAAAACCAAGCTAACAGAAAAAATATTATTGACCTGGCTATTCTAGAAAAAATACTGTTTTTGCCATAATTCATGCGGCTATCCTATTTATTTAATATCTTAATTATTAAAGCCATAATATTCCACATACTGGAACTCTTAATAATATGCGAATATATTTATTGATATAATATTTTTGGTTTACAATATTAGGCAATGAAAATATAAATGAGAGAATATGATACTATTTCTGATTAATTTGTTATTCGATATATAAATATTATCATATTTTAAAAAATAATCAAAATTAGTTTAATCTCATTTATTAAGAATCAAAGATTCCTACAATTTCAGTAAGTTTATCTTATAATTTGCTATCCTTATTATGCAGCTGCTCTTCTAAAAACGCATCAATGACATCCTTTTTAAAACGCCAGATTCTCCCAATCTTTATTGCCGGTATTTTTTCTTCTCTTGCCCATTGATAAATAGTCAGTGGCTTGACTTGCAAATATTCTGCCACTTGTTTTGCAGTAAGATATTCTTCCATCTTTTTCCTCCTTGGTACAGTAAAATGAAATCTAAAAACATTTTATTGTTTTTTTATGATTTTGTCAATTTTCTTGTCTATCTTGACATATGATAGAGTTATTTGGTAATTATATATAAACAGATTATAGATTGATACTTTTACATTACTTGCTGTTATTTCTATCACTCTCTATTGTAAATTATCATAAATAATTTTATAAATATTATAAGTACGCATCACTTTTTTTATATGCTCGGTGGTTTCTGGATAAGGAATATTCTCTACAAAAGAATCAATGTCATTGATATCAAACTGCTCTAACCATCCATCAGTGACTCCAGGGCCTGCATTGTATCCAGAAATCATAAGATAGTAATTTTTATTATATTTTTCCTGTAGATAATTAAGGTACCAACAACCAAAATGGATATTTACCTCAGGCTCAAAAAGCAAATCATAATCAAATTTTTGATAATCAAGTTTCTGGGCAATCCATTCCCCTGTTGATAAAACAATTTGCATTAAACCTCTGGCACCTGCCCTGGATTCAGAATAACTATTAAAATGACTTTCCTCTTTAATAGTTGCCAATACTAAAAAAGGGTCAAGGCCATAGTTAGCAGCCAAGGTACTAATAGTTAAAAAATAATTTTCCGGGAAAACGTATTGCCAGATCTTAAATGGCATTTCTTTTATCATATCATTATTCAGAAAGTAATCAAGCAAAGTCTGTGCCCAGCCGATTGACTGATAATATTCCTGGTCTTGATGATAAAGCTCGGTCAGTAAATATATTAAATAGACATTATCTGATTCATTATTAAGAGCATTTATTATTTCAACAGCTGATTCCTGGTAAGTGCCAACAGTTTTTAATAATTCAGCCTTGTAAATAGCCAGCTGAGCTTGCTTATCTACAGGAATGTAATTATTCTTGAATTCAGCAAGAGATATTTCTCTACTATCTGTAATTATTTTGCTAATATCACTGGTTTCCAATTTTATTTCTGCAGGTAAATGGAAAGTATAATAACTATCCGGATATTTATTCAAAAGCCTCCTGTAGACCTGATAGCCTTCTTGTTTGTCCAGAGAAGCCTGTAATTTACCAAACCAATAAAGAGCATCATCTCCCTGGCTACTTTCAGAAAAATTATCACAAATTATCTTGTAATATTGCAGAGCATTATTATTTTCATCTCGATTGGTATAATAACGGGCCAATTTCCAGCTAGCTTCCCTGGCTTGAGATGATTTGGGATAATCAGCAATTAAACGATCCAGTATTTCAATCCCTTCCTTTTCGCGTTTTTGTAAAAATTCAATTTCGGATAATCGTAAATAAGATGATGGAGCAAAATAGCTTTCTGGATATTTTTCTATAATTTCTCTATATTTTTCCAGTGCCAGATTACGATTTCCTGAAGATAGCAAACCTCCTGCATATAAGTATACGGTCCTAATAATAATATCTTCCGGTTCTTGAAAATTTTCTAAAATATAAATACACTGCTCAATTGCCCTTTCATATTCTCCCTGGTAATGGATAGCCCTGGCCTTATTGTAGTGAATATCTGCCATTTTTTTCTGTTCTGGATACAATGCAATGACCTCATCATATAATGATTCAGCTACTTCATATTGTCGATAGTTAAAATATATCCCTGCACAAAATAGAATTAAATCAGGGGGCATTTCAATATTTTCATTCCTTCTAGCCAACTGGTACCGTTTTACAAATAAATTTTCATAACCAGCTATACGTTCTGTGTCATAGCGATTTTCGATTAAATCCTGAAGATAGATTAAAGAATTTATTAATTGTCCATTTTCCCATAAAACATCAGTCATCCTGGTAAGAACTACTGCCTTAAACTTTTTTTCAATGGCAGTATCTATTGCCAAATTGCATTCTTCCAAAAAAGAATCCAGATATCCTTCCTCTAGATAAATCAGGGCATTCTGGTATCTTACTCGTGGGATTAATGCACTATCTGGATAATCCTGTACTATTTTTTGAAATAACTCTACTGCGGCTTTTGTATCACGCATGCTAAGGTATGTTTTTGCCAGATAATAGGCAGAATAATCCTGCATTAAAGGAATGTTTTCATAAAGATTTTGATATATATAAACTGCTGATTCCCATCTTTGTAGCTTTTCATAAGCTTGACCTCTTAATAGTTGACTTCGCAAAAAGAGAGGGATGTATAAATTGCTATATTCTATTTTTTCTAATTCATTAATAGCCATGGAATAGTGCTTATTATTGTAGTAAGCCAGGGCATTTATAAAATAAGAATTTTGACGAGGAAATTCATTTTCCTCTTCCAGCAGATAGGATAGTTGAAAAATTTTCAATTGTTTTTCCTGTGCTA
>CAYOLB010000138.1:0-4965 GCA_964404675.1 uncultured Atribacterota bacterium
AACTCCAGAGGGAAATTTAACTGCAACCATGGATAGTCCTGATCAGGGAATAACCGGTATCCCGGTAGATGAAGTTATATTGCAAGATAGTAATTTATCTATAGAGGTAAAGGCTATTGCTGGTATTTATGAGGGAATAATTAGACAGGATTATTCGGAAATTGAAGGAGACTGGAAACAAGCTGGAGCGTCTTTCCCGCTTTTGCTTCAAAAAGTAGAAAAGGCCGTAGAAATATCAAGACCCCAGGAACCAAAAAGACTTTTTCCTTATATTGAAGAAGAGGTCAGGTATGAAAATAGGGAGGCGGGAATTGTTCTTGCCGGAACACTAACATTGCCTGATGAGGAAGGCCTTTTTCCTGCGGTCTTGCTTATTAGCGGTTCTGGACCACAGAATAGAAATGAAACGGTATTTGGTCACCAGCCATTTTTGGTGTTGGCAGATCATCTGACCAGACAGGGAATTGCAGTGCTGAGAGTGGATGATAGGGGAGTAGGAGAATCTAAAGGGAATTTTTCTCAGGCAACCAGTGAGGACTTTGCCTCTGATGTACAGGCAGGAATTGAATATCTTAAAACACGGGAAGAGATAAATTCCAAGCAAATAGGTTTAATCGGGCACAGTGAAGGTGGATTGATTGCCCCGATGGTTGCAGTCCAGTCACCGGATGTGGCTTTTATAATATTAATGGCTGGACCAGGTTTGCCTGGTGAGGATATTTTGTATATGCAGAATGAATTAATCTCCAAAGCTGCTGATATGAGTGAAGAAAAAATTGGTAGAAATCGTTATTATAATGAAAGATTGTATTCTCTTATAAAAGAAGAGGAAAACAAAGAAATCTTAATAGAAAAAGCAACCAGCGTTTTTGATGAGTATTTTGCTGAATTAACTCAGGAAGAAAAAAAAGAAATAGATGATAGGGACGAATACGTTGATATCCAACTGCAAAATATGCTATCACCATGGTTTAAATTTTTCCTTACTTATGACCCAAGACCGACTTTGAGTAAGGTTAGTTGTCCGGTGCTTGCTATTAATGGTGAAAAAGACCTGCAGGTTCCCCCAAAAGAGAACCTCAAGGCTGTTGAAGAAGCATTAATAGCTGGAGGCAATAAGAATTATCTAGTTAAGGAATTACCTGGGCTTAATCATATTTTTCAGACAGCTAAGAGCGGTTCTCCTGATGAATATGCCATGATTGAAGAAACTATTGCACCAGCAGCTTTAGAATTAATCAGTAATTGGATTTTAGAGCAGATTTTATAAATCTATATTTATTGACAAAAAAATATAAGGAATATAGCAAACATATTTAGTTAAGGTGAGTGGTATGGAATTTACTGATATTGAGAAAGACGAAGGAATAATTTATGAGACAGTTATTTCAAGAAACAAAAATAAATCAAATGGTATTAAAGAATAAAATTCTAACTGATGTCTTATATTAATGTCTTATATTAACCAGGGTAGGGGAAGTTATGTATTGTGCGCTGGAAGGGGCATTAAACAAAAATGCAAAATAATAATATCTTTCATAACATAAAGAGTTATAACAATATAAAGATAATATACTAGAGGAGATGGAATATGCAAAAACCGGAGTTATTAGCACCGGCGGGTAATTTGGAAAATTTAAAGATGGCAATTATTTATGGAGCTGATGCGGTTTATCTTGGTGGTGTGAATTTTGGTTTAAGGGCTCGAGCAAAAAATTTTACTATAGAGCAATTGGAGGAAGGCATAAAGTTTGCCCATGAAAAAGGCAAGCGTATTTATATCACTGTTAATATTATTGCTCATAATGAAGATTTAGAAGGGCTTCCAGAGTATTTAGCTACCTTGCAAAAATTAAAAGTGGATGCAGTTATTGTTTCTGACCCTGGAATAATTAAAATAGTAAAGGAAACTGTTCCAGGGTTGGAGATTCATTTAAGTACCCAGGCAAATACAACTAATTATGCAGCGGTAAATTTCTGGTATGAGCAGGGAGTTAGCAGGATTATTCTGGCACGTGAATTGTCTTTAAAAGAGATTAATGAGATAGTCAAAGAATCACCACCGGAAATGAAGCTGGAAACCTTTGTGCATGGGGCTATGTGTATCTCTTATTCTGGAAGGTGTCTTTTAAGTAATTATCTAATCAATAGAGACGCTAATAGAGGGGATTGCGCCCATTCCTGTCGGTGGAAGTACTTTCTTATGGAAGAGAAAAGACCGGGAGAATATCTGCCGGTTTATGAAGATGAGAAAGGGACATATTTTTTTAATTCCAAAGACCTATGTATGATAGAACATATTCCTGCCTTGATAAAAGCAGGAATCTCTGCTTTTAAAATTGAAGGCAGAATGAAGGGAAGTTATTATGTAGCGGCTGTAGTTAGGGCTTATCGTAGCTTGATTGATCAGTATTGTGCAAATCCGGATAAATATAGTTTTGATAAAAAGTATTTAAAGGAGTTAAGAAAGGTAAGCAATAGAGAATATACTACGGGTTTTTATTTTGGCCGGCCAGATGGGGAGGAGCAAAGATATGATAGTGTAGGATATATCCAGAATTATGATTTTACTGGATTGGTTTGTCATTATAACACCGAAAACCAGGTAGCGACCATAGAACAAAAAAACAGAATTTTTGTTGGAGATGAAATAGAAATATTTGGTCCCAACGATGATTATTTTGTACAGAAAATTGAGAAAATTTGGGATGAAAATGGTGAAGAGATAAAGGTAGCGCCACATTCAGGACAAATTATTCAAATCAAAACTGTAAAACCAGTTCAGCCCTGGTATATCATAAGAAAACAAAAACAAACAATAAATAGTAACATATAAAACGGGGAGATAAAATATATGAAAAAGTATTACAATTTTGTTATTTTCTTCCTTCTGTCTCTCTTTTTAATATTAGATATTAATTTTGAAGCAGAAGCATCTATATATAGAATTATTAGCCCGGAAGGCATTACGCTTCGTGTTACAACTGAACCAATCTTAACAGAACAGGAAGCAAGGGATGACTGTAAACTATATTTACTAGAAATAGGTAAAAGATTAGATGATTTTGACAGAAGTAAAAAGATTGAGGGTGTGGTTTTCAGAGATGTTAACAAGAATGGCAGGTTGGAAAATGGTGAGCATGGAATTTCAGGTATTCAGGTATCAAATGGATTAGATATAACGATAACAGATGAAGATGGTTGTTTTGAACTTGATAAAGAGGGAATATTTGTTTTCTTGAGCATACCTAATGATTTTTCGATGACTAGCTCCTGGTACCATATTATTTCTGATAAGAATATGAATTTTGGAATGATAGATGATGAGGGGAAAAATAGTAGCAATTTTACTTTTATCCATTACACTGATCCTCATGCAAATTTAGAAAAAGAAGCTAACGAAATAATAAAAACAGCTATTGAGGAAATGAATAATAATGAACCTGATTTTGTAGTTGTTACTGGGGATATGGTGTTTGAAGGAGATAAAACAACCATTAAGCAAACTCGAAAGTGGTTTAACCGCTATGTGAGTCTGATTGATAGATTGTCCATGCCGGTATTTCATGCTATGGGCAATCATGATGTAGCGGGTATATTTTATAAAGAAGTTATGACTAATCAAGCAGGATATGATAAATGGTTATATTATAGCTATTTTGGCCCAAGTTATTATTCTTTTGATTGGGGAAATTACCATTGTATAGTACTGGACCCTAATCAGTTTGACAAGGGTATTCAATATTTTCAATTGTCAGAAGAACAAGCTTTATGGCTGAAGCGAGACCTCTCTTTTTACGAGAAAGACACTCCATTGTTGATATTTTTTCATGAACCTTTTAATTCCTGGGCAGATAAAGATAAAATTATCAGTTTATTTGGAGATAGAAAAGTCAGACTATTTTCAGGACATTGGCATTTTGATGTGTTGCTTGAGCACCATGGAAAAAATATTAAAGAGCAGGTAACCGGTTCGTTATGTGGAGGCTGGTGGAAAGAAGACTGCGCTGACGGACGCAGGGGAGGATATCGTTTTTATCAGATCAATGGGGATGTTATCAATAGTTTTTATCGGGAAATAGACCAAGAGCGGCAAATTGAGATAATTGAACCGAAACCAATTGATTCTCAATTAAATGATGTCAGAGCCCTTGTTTATACTGAAAATTTACCCTTAATTAGCGTGGAATATCAAATTAATCAGGGAAAATGGATTCCCCTGAATATCAAAGAACAGCATAAATGGTTTGTAGCTGATAATAAAAGAGATTTTGGCAATTTGATTGTTTCAACTGAATTAGGTTATCAAAAAATTATATTTAGGGTTAGGGACAAAAAAGGGTATTTTTACAAGACAATAGATGTTAAAATCAGTCCGGAAGAAAGCGTAGATTTTAAAGAATTATATTCTGATTTTTCAACTTATCAGGGACATTTTGTAAAAGTAAAAGGAGAATTAAGACATCTTTTTATCACTAACCAATATAAATGTGATTCTAATGCGCGTGAGATTGTAAATGGCATTATGATTTTGAAGGACCAGAGCGGTGATGGAGTTATCTTATTAGGAGAATACGGGCTTTTACAGAATCAAAAATTAGAAAAGGGACAATTTATTGATGCAGAAGTTGTACCTTTGTTATTCACCTGGAATTCGATAAGCAGACAGCAGAAGTTAATAATTCTTTTAGCTTTATTTCAATTGCCAAAAGGTCTTTTAGTAACAGAAAAACTTTTCAAGCCCGAGGCAGTTAAAATATTGTGGCTGACAAATCTTCAGTAGCAATTCAGTACCAAATAAACGAGTGTATCCTCAAGGGAATTGCTAATTATACCGCTGTCTATTATACTAAATTCATAAAAATTATTAAAAGAGTGAAAAAATGAAGAAAAAAACTGATAATTCAAAACAAAATAGACAAGCAGACAAGGCAGAGTTGCCATTAGGTAAATTAAGTTTTTCTC
>CAYOLB010000139.1:0-3274 GCA_964404675.1 uncultured Atribacterota bacterium
TGTTTCAAGGTTCTGGAGCGGCAATCCGAAGAGCCTTTATTATTCACTCAATCCAAGTAATGAATACTACTTTAAGTATTATTATAGGAAGTGAAAAAAAATAGATTACTTAATTTCTGGAAATCCAAACTGAATAAAGAAAGATCCAAAGGGAGATTATCAAAAATATTACAGGCCACATTGGATGAAAAGAGAAGGGAAATAATAAAAGAGTGGATTAATTCCAGAAGGATTGAAGATGAAGACATAGATAGTA
This sequence comes from uncultured Atribacterota bacterium, assembly GCA_964404675.1. GTDB lineage: Bacteria > Atribacterota > Phoenicimicrobiia > Phoenicimicrobiales > Stramentimicrobiaceae > CAZWUL01. The sequence goes on from CAYOLB010000139.1 coordinate 257, forward strand.
AGTAAAGAATATTATTAGGAATTAGGAAAATGATATTTAGAGTTAAGGGGAATTTAAAATTATGAAAAGGAAATGTTTTTTATTGATTTTATTTTTAGTAATTGCTATATTTTTATCAGGTTGTAGTGGAATTATTTTGCCTAACAATGTTTCTCCAGAAGCCGAAAGATTTGTCGGTGAGTGGAAATCTATCAGTCCAACACGTCTTTCAAAAGTTGAAATATATCCTTTTGGAAATAATATTTATATTCATGTATGGGAAAATGGGAATAAAAATCATCCGGAATATTATGATTGGGGAGTGCAAAATCTTAAAATATCTGATTCATTTAATAATGATGTAATTAAATTATATTGGGAGTATTATTCTAATCAGAGTTGTGATCAAGAAATGGAAGTACTTAACAACGGTGTTTTAAAAGTTAAATCCACTATAAACTTTTATGATGATGCAGATTATACTGAAAATAATAGCTATAGTTATACTGATTATTTTTACAATTCTGAAGCAGATAATCCATTTATTCCGGATATTTCAGGTATGGGTCTTTATCAGGAGGACCCCGAATTTGTTAACTTAGTCTACCAATTGGACAGCCCTCAAAAAATATGTCAATATATAGAAAAAAATGCTGATTATAAAGTACTATTTGGGCCGCACTCACCTTACCAAAGTTACTTATCCAAAGAAGGAGATTGTGGTGATGCTGCAATATTTGCTAGTAGTATTGCTCATTTTCATGGTTATAAAAGCAATATGGTGAGGATTGAATGGACTAATAGTGAAGCTCATTACATTGTTGTCTACGATATGGGAGATCATTATACTTATTCTTCTGTCCAGCAATACTTCAACCAATCATTTGACAGTATTTTAGATTGTGTTAATCATTGCACTTCAGATTTCGGATATGCCCTATCTGATTATGAAGTATATGATTGGAATTATTATAACTATAGAAATATCACGGTTAGGTAATATTTTATAAATTTAAAATAAATAGGTAGAATTCTATTTCTTAATAATATAATAGAAAATAGAATAAAAATAGCAACAGACACCTAGAATCTAATGAAAAATAATGATCATGAATTGATAAAAAAATGGATTGGGGCAATTAATAGAATCGACAATCGTAAACGATGCTCCAGCGATATATCTTTATCATTATTAACAAATAAAATAATAATTAACAGGAGGTATTTAAAAAATGAAAAAACAAAATTTGTTTTTAGTCATTTTAATGATTTTTGTTTTATTTTTACTCACAACGGGTTGCGGAGGAACCCCCACTGCTCCACCAATCGAAGAGGATTTTATTAACATAATAAGTGTTACTCCCGATTCCGGATTGATTGACGGAGTAGATACTGATTTTACAGTAGTGGTTGAATATAATTTATATTCATCTAATCAGGGAACATTGAAAATTAGTTTTAATACCGATATGGTGGATGCCTGGTCTCCGGTTTGGGATGCAGAATTTTTAGTAAATAAAAGTTCTGGAACACATGAATTTAATGTTACTGTGAAACCAAGAAATTGGGGTAGCCAAGGAGATTTTTCAGTGTTGGTAGGACTATGGAAGGTTCCAGTTGTGATTGGTGAACATAATAATCTTGATTGGGATATAAAGATACTTACATTTCAATAATAAACTTTAAGATTTCTCTTAAAGGAAATTACGAGTTTCTATTCTAATTAAAGTACAATAAACTTAAAAATATTTAAAATTCTAAGGAGGGATGAAATTTGAAAAGATACATTTACATTTTTCTCTTTCTCTTATATATTTCTCTCTTGGTATTTTTATTAGGTTGTTCCGGAAACGGATATATTCCTGTACCGCCTCAGGAGCAGATAACCCCCGGAGGTATGGCTTATGTGTGGTATGATTGGCCCCAACTCCCGGTCAGCGGTTTCTATAATTTTGATGTTCTTTTGACTATTGATGTAGACCCAGGTATACAAAGCGCCTATTACTGGGCACACCAATTTCACTTTAAGAACGGAGATGGTGGTTATATGGGATTACAGACCAATGGTTATATGCAAGGTGAATGGGTGGGGAAGATGGCTATCTTTTCCATCTGGGAGGCTTTAGAGGCAGAACCAGGTCCGGGGGCATCATGTGAACAGTTTGCTGGAGAGGGTAAAGGTTGGAGCTGTAGAATAAAGTATAATTGGGTGGAAGGTCGAACATATCGTTTACGAATAGGGGAATTGTGTTGTGCAGAGAACCCTTGGGAAGATGAATGGTGGGGTGCTTGGATTATAGATACATCTACCAGTCAAGAGACTTTTATCGGTAAAATTAAGGTTCCAGGTTCCTGGCAATGGTTGGAGGATTATTCTGTAGTCTGGGTAGAATATTATGGGCAGGTAAATGGTTGTAATTCTATACCTTATGCTAAAGCTCGCTTTGAACAACCTATTGCTGATAATGGCAGCTACCTACCCCAAAACCTTACTTCTGAAATTGGGACAACCTGCACTAATGCCGGTATCACTCTTTTGGAAAACCAGGGAGTAACTTTTGAAACCGGAGGCTCTTTCTAAAATTTTAATAAAACGAAATACAAAGGGGTCTTTATTATTGACAGACAGATATAAACAGGGGATATATTTCTTCGTTTGAAGGTGATTTTTAGGGAAAAAGAATAAGGGTCTATAATTGAAAAATAACAAAATTTTAACTGTAGCATATTCTGATCAATCAGGATAGTCAAACAACTTTCTTTATGCCAGAATAATAACATATGGTATTAGGGGCATTTTTGAATAAGGAAATTTTTCCAGGATAACAAATTTCCGGATAAATCATTTAAACTGTTGTATTGAAAAATAAAAATTGTCAATAATAAAGATTTGACCCCACCATTTTTCTTATTGAAGCACAGGCTATGGTCAATATTTATGAAGAATTTAAACAATCTAAACTACATGTATTTCCGGTAACACTTTTTAGACATGGTTTGCTGCAGGAAGAAGTAATAATCAAAGCTTTAAAGAAATAA
>CAYOLB010000140.1:0-3692 GCA_964404675.1 uncultured Atribacterota bacterium
TGGGCTTTTTACCGGTCCCGGCAAAGTTTTGAAGCACATTTGCAGTATAATCGACGAATACTTAAAAAACGGATATAGCCTTATTCCGATTGACGGGGAAAAGAAACCCTTTATCTACTGGAAAAGATACCAGTACAGAAAAGCAGTAAAAGATGTTGTTTTTAACTGGTTCAATCAATTCCGCACTTATAATATCGGAATAGTTACCGGGCACATCAGCAGACTGGCCGTTGTTGATGTAGACGATCTTTCTCTTTTGCCCGAATTAAAAGAGAGATTGCCGGAGATTAATCAAACTACCCGGGTAAGGACCAGCAGGGGATATCACTATTATTTTAATCTAAACGGTGAACAGGTAAAAAGCACAAGCCGCCTGTTTGGAAAACCACTGGAATTAAAGAGCAACGGAAACTATATTGTTGCTCCTCCCTCTAGAATCAAGAATCACCACTATACCTATGAAATTCCTCTTAGTGAAATATTACCACTTCCCAAAACATTAATAAAAAATAAAAAAAGTGATGACAAATTCCAAAATCAGAATATAATATTTAAAATACCAAAATACCACGGGCATAAAATGGATTGTATCAAACAGATATTTAAAAGAGATCTACAAGAAGGGGAGAGGAATAACGGACTGTTTATTCTTTATAATCTCTTGATCCAGAATAAGAATTCCAAAGAATATGCCATGAAAATTGTAGAGAGAAAGAATAGCTCCCTGTCCAATCCCTTAACTGAGCTTGAGTTTAAAAAGATTTACCTGAAATCTTATCACTACGGGTGCAGCGGAATCCGAGGGAAACTTCCCTATGTTCGCTGTGAAAATTGTAGCTATCGCTTTAAGGGGGGACAGTTGGGAGCTGGCAATATTCTGGTTAAAAGTTTAAGAATTCTTCCGGAGTTAACAAGTACCCAAAGGGGAGTTGCTTGTCTGTTGGGAACTGTTTTTGATGGAGAGGATCCTTCAATTAATGAAATAGCAAAGACGGCAAAAATGAATTATACTACGGTAAAAAAGCGGTTGAATTATTAAAAGAGAAAAATGTTGTTGATAATTCTCTTTATAACTGAAAATTACGAAAAAGCCTTCACTTTTTAAGGGGTAAATTCTATATTTTCCAACGGTTTCCGAAGGGAAATGGCGACTACTATACTGTGTTAGTTAGGTATTTGTATATTTGAGTGTTTATTTTCTCTTTTCTCTGCATTGATCTTTCCTATCTGAAACACTTTCTTTCCCTGTAACCCTCTTTTGCATTTGAGGCAATTCAGGAAATAAATAAGGACAGCCGGTTAGCAAAAAAGAAACTTTTTACCCTCTCTTTTTTTGCCTGAAAAAAAAGATATAAGTGGCTTGTCTGTGGGACCGGCTGCCCTCATATTTTATTCTAACATTTACTTATTAAATTATGCAAAACTAATCTATTTTGAGCATTCCTTTTTTATATAAATAATTACCATTGCCAGTAGCGATATATGCTAATACAGAATATTTTTCTAAAGCTTCATATATACTTGTTTTATTATATTGTTCTATTGCATTGGTGAGTTTTTTAAGATTATCTTCTATCATTTTAAAATAATTATCAGGAAATTTATAAAAAGTTTTTTTTGTATTTATAATATTACTTAAAAATGAATTTATATTTGAATGGCTGGTCAATAAAACAGAATGAATAATAACAAGTGTCGGGTCGTATTGTATATTTAGAATCCTGTTTACCATAGCAAAAGTTGCACTGAAATAGTACAATTTTTCGCTAATATCTTTAGTACCGCTCATTAAATTATATACTTCAAAGAATTCTCTTGTAATTGTTTTTTTATTTTCATCAGATAGCATCAAAGTGTAACCTCCTAAATATGTCTTAATAGTTTGTTTCTTTAATTATAAAACTGTACAGGTGCCTGTTTTTTCTCCGGTTGAATTAGAATTATCTTTAGCAGAAACCGGCTCAATAACCTCAGTTGCTGTTGTGTTTTTTGTCGCAATGTTATCTTTGGCATATTGACTTTTTTGCCCCTTTTTGAAAGATTTTTCTAACAAGAAATCTAAGCCATCAACAATATTTTCTGTATCTACTATATTTTTGGATAGCTCGGCTCCACCAATATATATTTTTTCTTCTTCAACATCAGTTGCCTTTTTGGTCATCGTTATTTTGCTTAATTTTTCTATTGCATTGTTGAGCATTATATTCTCTGCTTTTTTAGGATCATACTTATTTTCTGCCACATCTATAAGCCAAGGGAATAACCTTATAAAACGTAATAAGGCAATTCCTGCAGCAGAGGTTTTAGTAATTTTGTTTTTCCATTTGGCAAGAGTTCGAAAAGGAATTTCTAATGCCCTTTCGATAGAAGTCATGCTTAACTTATTTTTTATGAAATATTTTAGGATATTTTCGATACTTTTTTGTTTTAATTCTTTGATCTTTTCTTCTATAATATATTCATTTTGATAGTAAAAATCTCCTGTAGACTCGCAATCATGACATGTATTTTCAATGATTTTAATATTTTCTTCTCCTGCAAAAGGTTCTTTTATTGTAATGGTTTTTTTGTTTTCAGATATGTTTTCTGAGCCGCATGCTGGACATATTTTTTTATTGTTCATATTAAATCCTCCAAGCCAAGTTTTTTTATAACATCAGACTTTTCTAAAGCTTGTAACATTTGATCATTGCTATCTTTGTCTAATTTAAAAGATTTTATATTCCATTTTTTAGTATAAGTGTTGAAAAAGAATGCTATATACCCTTTTTTATTACCAGATGTAAATTCGTAAGCATCTACCATTATTGTTGGGTTTTGTTTCCAAGGCGCAGTATTAAAAAATAAGAGATTTTCCAATCCATCATTTTTTATAAAATTCAAAATATCTTTTTCTGTACGAAGGTTAAAATATTTACATGCTCCTTTACAAGCATTGCTATGTATAGCTATTTTATTTTTATCTTTGCAAGCTTTTTTAAAATCTGAAAATTTATAACTAGGATTCTTATTTTGTTTTTTATAATACACTATATTTTCCTAAATATCAATAAATTTTATACTTAAAGTATAAAAATGTAAAATATTGCATATATTATGATCTACAAGCATTTAATTAAAATTATACAAAACAGATGTATGTAAAAGCAAATAACTGTCTTATTTTTAGTTTAAAAATTTTTATCCGAAACTCTCCTGGAATAACTACGGGAATATCGTTACCTATAAAATTTCAAGAGTGGGAATTTCCTGACTTTTGTCATTCTCCCGTAATTGGGATACGATTAATAAGAAACTCTCTTGGTATAAATGAAAGCATATCGTTACCTATGAATCAGTCTTTTGTAACAAGATTCTAATTTAAACAACAATTACCCACCGAACGGCGGCACTTAAGAAAAATATCATTACATAACATGACATTATCTCACCCTGTCCTGGGTATATTGTTTAGCATTATCCAGGGTAGACGATAATGCTTAGTTATGTAAACTATATTTTATGCTGTGCTGTTTAAGACACACCTCGTTATTCACTCGGTGTGGCACCACAGAATGCGTGCCTTTTCTCTCCGTTGACGTCAACTGGGACTTATTCCCGGAAAATACAATCCTATTTCTGCTCTTTCGTTATTTTGTTTTCATGCTCTCAAATAAATCATTTCAGAGCATGCCCTCGTTTCGTGCCGCTTT
>CAYOLB010000141.1:0-2504 GCA_964404675.1 uncultured Atribacterota bacterium
GGTTACCCTACTCTCTGCTATTCAAGCTACAGGGCTTCTGGCTCTTACCCTGACAGGACTAACTCCTGCTGAACATACCAGCCTAAGCCGGACATACAAATTGGTTCGAAATTTCACTACCCGGGGCAGCCACTATTGGTGAATACAAGAACCTCTTTATTTGAGTTATCACCCTTATTTATTGGGATAGTATATTCAATTGTAACAGTTGGATAATCAATCCAGATTTTTTTAATAAAAGAAGAAATAAAAGCTTTTCTCTTTGCAGTCGAACCCTCAATTAAAATGTGTTGAAAGTCCTCAATATAATTTTTAAGTTCACCTATTGTAAAAGAAGGTATTTTATCTTGTGTGCTTTCAAGATCCAAAAGTTCTTTTTTATTTTCAAGGCCACTTATCTGTATATTTAGCTCTTTTAGTCTGGGTGCAATGTCACTTATATCTAAAGTTGATGTTTCTATGGAATCATATAATTTTTTACGTCTTATTTTTTTATCTATTATATCTTTTTCAATAATCTTTAGTTTTACCTGATTTTCTTTCTTAGATTTATAAATATCCTCATTGCAATATTAAGAAAGAGAATCGTAAGCCACTTTTAAAAAATCCTTAAGAGAATCGATTAGGACAGGAGAAAATTAGCTATTTGGTATATTTATATTAATAATACAATTATAAACGTAAATCTTTGAAATCTTTGTTCTATCAATATCTGATGTTCTTTGGTATTTTAATTATACCTGAGTTCAATATCTCATATTAGTCATTTCTTCAGTTTGTGAGCTTCTTCTTCCTATTCAGTTGAAGTTTCAATTGAAAATATTTCAGTGAGCTCTTCTACGTCTGGTAAATAGATAGTTTCTCCAATCTCATTTTCAGTAGAAGATACATTAAGCACGTAAATCTTGTTACTGGCATTGCTGAGAGCTGCTATTGTTGAAAAAAGCTTTATCATTTCTTCACGACTAAGGCTGGTTTCTATGAAGTTATCTATACTATTGATATTTACTGCAAATTCTTCATCATCCTGACCTATAATTTTTTTTATAAGAGAATCCAGAAACATTTTCTGCATTTTTATATTTTCAATCGGAACATCTTTTTCAATGCCGCTAAAGTATTTAAGAAAATTGATTGCTTCAGACCCATCCATTATGTTCTGCCCTTGGTTTAGCCTAATGGTGTTGTTGCTTTTGTAGTCCTTTATTGTAAATTCTTCATCCAAATCCAGTTCTAGCCCACCAAGATTATTAACAATATTAACTACGTCTATTAAAACATAATTATCAACATCAACCCCTATAGTATTTTCTAAAGTCAGGCTTAAAAGATCTATACCACCATATTCAACAGACTTACTCAGGGTAATCTGTCCAATAGCAGGCACATCCATAAGCGTTTTTGTTGGTAAGCATAGAGATCTTAATTCATTACTACTGCTGTAGTAACTTGAAAAAATAATTGAGTTAATATCAGGGTCCACAAAATTGTCATCTGAACATGCAAATACTAAGTTTATGTCCTGGTCTAGTTCTAGTGGCCCAAGAATACCGTAAGCACCCTTTCCCTTTAGTAAATTTACTAACTCATCTAATCCCCAGTTGTTCGCCAAATATAAGACTGTATAACCATCATTATCTTTAGCATTAATATCTGCACCTCTATCTATAAGAAAACTTACAATTTCAGGTTCATTTTTCTCCACTGCATTCATTAAAAGTGTTCTGCCATTATTATCTTTCGCATTAACATCCGCTCCTTTATCTATAAGCAGATTTGCTATATCATAATTGCCAGAGAGTAATGAATGCCATAAAACTGTAATACCATAAATGTCTTTCGTATTAACATCTGCGCCTCTATCTATAAGCAGATTTGCTATATCAATATGATTATTGAGTATTGCACAAACCAATGCTGTCCTACCTTCATAATCTTTTAGATTAACATCTATACCTTGTTTTAAAAATTTTTTTACTTCTTCAATATATCCTAACGAACAAGCTTCTATTAAGCTTTCTGTATTAGTTTTTGGGGTTAAAAAGAAAAACTGGTTATCATTACAGTGCCAGCTATCTCCTACATTTTTAACCTCTACATAAGTCTGCATTTGAATCCAATCCGAATCAGAACTTTCACGAAAATATCCAATGACCGAAACTGTCGCATACGTTCCATCATTATTTAGTGTATTATATTGAACATCCTTATAAGGACTCCCATAATTTTGAGCCCAATTTTCAAAAGCTACCTTGACAGCAGACTCAGGGTTACCAAGTGGACCCCCACATGATACAATTATACTTAAAAGCATAGTCAGGAGTATTAACACAAGTAGTTTATTTTTCATTATGTTTCTATTTTCCCATTTATTAATTTGAAAAATATATTCTAAAACTCTTGAGTGTTTTTTGCAAATTAAAATTCCTCACTTCTGCAAAAATTTTTCCCCAGGCACCGGTGGGGAATTTTTTTTGATCAGAAGGCCGTCTGATCCTGTAGTT
>CAYOLB010000142.1:0-2130 GCA_964404675.1 uncultured Atribacterota bacterium
AGATACAAGGGAGGACCGCTAACAACAAGTAAATCGGGTTTCCATGCTAGGATAATTTGAACTGCTTCTTCATCAAGTAATTGAATATCTGAACCATGAACAAATACAAAATTATCTTCTTCGATGCGAGTCATAAATACTTTGTTTCTATTCTTATCCCTTTCACCATGGAAAACCAGCCTTGAGAAGCATAGGTCCCGACGAAATACACTATTAACAAAGATATAATTCTGTCCTAAAGAAACTTTTAATTCAGAAAATCTGGATTTCTCCAAATTATTGAGCTGTTCAGAAGAACTTAACCACACTCTTGTACTTGGTGCTAATTTATTTAAAGAACTGATGTTCAATTGATAAGGGTTCGCCTGAACCAAAGGAACATGATCTCCATGAAGATGGCTAAATACAATATCTGTAGCTTCACTCCACTTAGCGATAATTCTCTTTCTGATTCTTTCATCAACTGCTATCTGAAAAGGATGGGGTAAATGATTGTATCTTGAATACCCTAAGGCAATCCCTGGATCAATTAATATTCTTTTTGTCTTTGTCTTCACATAACAGCACAAACCTCTGACTCCCAAAGATTCTGCTGTTAATATCTCAATTTCCATAGCAAATCCAATTTTCTAAATGCTTTTAATTGTTCATTGGCTTGATTAATTACTATTTTTCTTCTTATTTATTCTATTACGATGATCTTCTGTATCATGTAAAAGTTTATCTAAAATCCTTTTTACTTCATTCTGATTACTGGTAAAAGTTCTAAAAAAGTTCTTCTCTAACAAGCCATTTTCAATATCCCAGGCGACATTATAAGCTTCTTCTTCATTTATCAATCCGTCATTAGCTTGTTGAATTTTTTTCTGAATATATTGAATTGTTGTCTGTATTGCATTAAAGTTGAACCTTTGTTTATCAAAAAAAATATTGTTATTTTCCAGTTCTTTTTTTAGATCTTTTACAAATTTGGCATGCTGTTCTTCTTCCTGAGATAACTCAGTCCAAAAAGAGTAATTTACAGGAAATATCTTGGCATATGTTTTGTATAGCTGTCCAATAACACGCTCTAGCATTTCCATTTTTGAAATTATTTCTTTTACTTTTTCTTCCATCATAATAAAACCCTTTCTAATTTGCTGTTCTAAGATCATTTTTAAAAACTATGTTTAAAAATTGAATCAAGTTTCTAAGATAGAATATTTACTTATAATGGCACCAATCACTACTAAAATTGAGGCAACCCACAAACGAATATCAATAGTAATCTGTAAATATAGTGAACTTATAAATACCGATAAAATAGGTGTAAAATAAGATAGAGTTGCAACTAATACAATATTACCACGACGCATAGCCTGATCCCAAAAAAAATACGCAAGAAATGTTGGAAAAATAGCCATATAGAATAGTTCAATACCTACCTTGAAGCTCCATATTGTTTCTTCTTGAAAGAAAAACCTGAGAATAAATAATGTAATCCCGGTAAAAAACAGAAAAATCGGTACCGCTCCCTCTTCATTGTCACCTGCCCATTTTCTTGCCAAAGTTGAATAAAGAGCCCATGAAATCGCTGCTATGAAGGAGAAAAGATATGGTAAACTATTTTCTTGAATATTCTGCAAAAGTGGTAATAAAGAAAAATTATGATATGGATTCATGGCAATATAAACACCCGTAAAACATAATAAAATTCCTAAAATAATCGATAGATGAGCCCTTTTATATAAAATAGGAACAGAAAAAAGAAGGGTTAATCCAGGCCAAAGATAATTAATAATACTAATTTCAACAACTTGCAATCTATTAATTGATAAACCTATTGCCAGGTAAAGTGTTGTCATATACATAACAAACAGTAATCCGCATCCCCATAAATAAGAGGGAGGTAATTTAAACATTTTTTTAAAATTACCGGGGGACACAAGCAATGTATATACCCAGGAAAAGAATGAACTTAATATGAAAACCAAGCTACCAGCTGTAATAGTACCTAATTGTTCTGTTAGGCTCCTGGAGAAAGCAACAGTACTTCCCCAGAATAAAATTGCCAAAACCCCGAATAAGGTGTTCTTATCATCTTTACTTATTGTTTTTATAAACATATTTAATAACTTTTTTAGTTAAATA
>CAYOLB010000143.1:0-3241 GCA_964404675.1 uncultured Atribacterota bacterium
TATATAGATTTAAGTAAAATGATAGATGCAGGACTACGTGACCCAAGTGATATTATTGAGGCTAACTATGGTCATTTTGATTTTGAGGGTGAGGTTAAGGGCTCTTCACAAACAATGCCTGAGGAAACCTTTTCAGTAGAAATTAGTGAAAATGTTTCTAATAAAGCAGAAATATCTAAAGACAGTGTTATTTTTATCTCTTATTCTAATGAAACTAATAAATATAATATCTATATAATGAATACAGATGGTTCTAATCGAAAAAAACTACTTGAGCTGGACGAACAGGTATACACAAGCGAAATTAAATGGTCTCCAGATAAGAAATATATTGCATTTGGGAGTATGTCAGATATATATATAATGAATTCAGATGGTTCAAACCTAAAAAATTTAACTAATAGTTATGGAACCTATTTATCTTTTGCGTGGTCTCCTGACAGTAGTTTTATCTTATATGAATTTATTGAAGGAGAATTTCCTGCTTCTTCAGAAGATGTTGCAGAAAAAAGTGAAATATATTCGATTAATATAGATGATTCGAACAGAAATAGACTAACTAAGAATGAAATATGTGATTTTGATCCAGCATTGTCACCTGATGGAAAAAGCATAGTGTTTGCATCTTTCGAAGGACCTGCTAATGATATCTATATCATGGATTCAGACGGTTCAAACCAGAGAAATTTAACTAATAGCTCATATTCTAATGAGTTTTCACCAATATGGTCTTATGACGGAAAATATATTTATTATGGGAATCCTAGTTGTATCTGTATTATGAAAGCAGATGGTTCAAATCAAAAAGATTTAAACGGATATGCTATGTGGAAATTCGAACCGTCTCCTGATGGCAACTATATAGGTTACGTGGATTATAGTATTGATAATAGTGAAATCTATATCATGAATTCAGACGGTTCAAACCAGAAGAATTTGACAAATAGTCCTGCAATTAACGACGATTTTGTTTGGTCTCCAGACAGTAAGTCGATTATGTTCATATCCATCAATGGTATTAAAAGTGAAATATATAAAATCAATGTCGATGGATCGAATTTAGTGAAATTGACTAATGAATCCTCTGAATATATTACTGGTTTTGATTGGAAGTAGTTAAGATTTTAAGTCTAAATACAAAATTTAAAAATGTATGGTATCTTGACCTTTCCCCAAAAACTGGTTCAAGTTGAAAGTTAGAATTTGGGCCGTTAAAATAACAAAAAGAAAGGAAAGGAATATGCCAAGAAAACGCTACACACCGGAACAGATAATTAATTCCCTTAAGGGAAGCAGAAGTACTCATAAGCCAGGGAAGCACAACTGGCCAGGCTGCAAGACACCTGGGAGTATCCGAACAGACCTACTACGAATGGAGGAGGCAATACTGGGGAATGAGGATTAACCAGGCAAAGAGGCTAAAGGAGCTGGAGAAAGAAAATGCCAGGCTAAAGAAACTTGTGGCTGACATATCCCTTGATAATGCAATTCTAAAGGATGTGGCTTCATATCAAATGCCGAGTGTTTTAAAAGAGCGTTTAAGGGACTTGTTGACGGAATAGTATATGAGCTTGCAAGTGAATATGACGTTCCTGACGACAATTATCCAACGGATAAATTAATTGTTGATTTAAAAAAGAAAATTTATAGCTTGCGGGAAAAGGAAGCCAAAAAGCTGTATGGTTAAGTAGCAAGGCGGTTTATGCTCACAATAAAATAAGCAAAGAGGCTGATTGATGATAAAAAGAAAACTGTTATTGGGTATTATCGGTGGTTTTATAGGTTTCGTGGTCGGAGTTGTTGGTGGCGGTTTCCTCGGCTTAGTTGTGGGTGGAACTTTTTTAGGTGGCCTTGAAATCTATAAAAATACTGGTTTTGAAGGATATGAGTTAGCCACATATGTTGGAGCTATAATTGGTGCCATTATCGTAACGCTATTAGGAGTTAAGCTTGCATTGAGGATTGCTAGTAAGACGGAAAAGAAAATGTAAAAGAAAAAAATCTGTATGGATAAATAGAGAAGCGGTTTGTTTTTTTCTATTTTCTAATGTCTAAATGACAAATTTAATATCTATCTAAAAAACAATCCTTTCATTTGTAAATTACCTTTAGAATAATCAACTTGAGAAGTTGAACACCACTGAGAATTCCCATTATCAGATTCAGCGCGGATACGGTAAATGTAGGTATGATCAGAGGAAACAGTATTGTCAGTTTTAGAAACGGCATTAGCTATCTCAGTGCTTAAGAAAGTCCAATTGCCACTGTCAACACTTCTTTCGATTCGATAGCCGGTTTCCAAATCAGTGTTGTCTGACCACTTGACAACCAATTGACTTGACTGACCACTGTCATCAATCATACAAGAGGTGGGTTCATAAATAGGGAACATGGTAAAGTAGGCGGATTCCGTACTCCAGGCCCCTTCAGCACCGTCATCGTCCCAAAACTTAATCCGCCAGTAATAAGTTTGGCTCCATTGTAAATCAGAGGCATTACCGCCATAAGAAATGTCAGAACAGCGGTCACCAGCAGTGCAAGTTGGGGAAAGAGAAGTTTTAGTTGAATCCCAAAGAGTGGAACCAAAAGCTGGGTCGTCATCAACCTGGATTTGGTAATAATCAGCAATATCACCTTCAGTGTCATTATAAACAGCCGAGAATTCAGGGGTGGTATCAGTGATTTCTGGAGGATTAGTTGAACCTTCGGCTAAAAGGGAAGTTGGAGCAGTGGGGGCTGAATTGATCGTAAAATAAGCTTCTTCCGTACTCCAGGCCCCTTCAGCACTGCCATCGTCCCAAAACTTAATCCGCCAATAATGAGTAACACCAACAGTTAAAAGGTCACCTCCATAGGAAATATCCTGGCATCTTTCGCCTTGATTACAGTTGCTCATGGCTGTGCCAGATTCTCCTGAATCCCAAATCGCAGAGCCAAATTCAGAATCATCATCAACTTGAATTCGGTACTTATTGGCAATGTCTGAAGGGTCTGGATCATTATAAATAGCAGAGAATTCAGGAGATGTGTCTCCAATACCTATGGGGTTAGTTTGGCCCTCAGTTAATAAAGAAGTGGGAACAGTAGGCGGAAGGTTAACTGATTTAATATCGTCAAATTTCATAGTAAAGTCGGTATCGGCATTTGTTACCTTGAAGCCTAGATATCTGATAGCATCTTTGTTGGTATCAGAGATTCCAGAGATATCCCATGTTTTTTCTTCCCAGGTATCAGCTGAGTT
>CAYOLB010000144.1:0-6888 GCA_964404675.1 uncultured Atribacterota bacterium
TTCTCGAATTAGGGGAAGATGGGGAGATGAAGGGAAGGAGGAATATAGCGGGAAGATAAAATATCTTGACGAGAAGGTGAAAGAGGACCTGGTCATGGGAGTTATGTTGAATTGAGATCTTTCAACAATAGGGTAAAGAGGGTAGTGATTGATGTTTTAGTTAGTATATGTATAGTATAAATTATAGGTATTTCAATTTATTAAGTATTTTTGGTAGTGGTAAGATACCACAAATTTTTAGGATTAGACGAATCCGATAATTTTAAGGATTAAGGGATTTGTTTAATCGAGGTACAAACATATAATAAACTCAAATTGCTTGAAACTACTGAATCCAACTTGTGATCTGCAAGGGTGATGTTTGAAATTCGATTAATTATACTTCTTTAGAAGGCTTGTGATTGCGACGGATATGGTTGAAAATGATAGTGAACTTACCATTATCGTATGAATACCGAAACTTTTTTATAATCCAAAGGATGGCACGAAGTTTAAAATCTCTGATTGTGTAAATCTATGGTTATGGTGTTGTTTTTATAGATAGGTGTTCCTTTTACCTATTACTTCCATATAATAAATTTCTTGACTTCAACCTGAAATTCTGATTTACATGAGAAGCTTGAATTATCTATCGAAAAGCTCATTTCTTACTCGTAAGTGAATGTCTTATTCTCTCCACACATCGAAATGCTTAAAAAAGCATCTCTCACGATTTTCATTTTATCATTTATTAATAATATGTGTGACCAACATACCATACAGCGGTGGCATCCTCTTAAGCGAAAAGTAACACAACATAAGTTGCTAAGTCATGTTATTTAGAAATTTGGATAAATAAATGGGATATGTGAGATTTTGGCGAAGGATTAAGATATTCCCTTGGGTGACACTGAACATCAGTAAAAGGGGTATATCGTTTTCTTTTGGTCCTAGAGGAGCAAAAATGACCGTCGGCACGAGAGGGAAAAGAAAAACTGTGGGAGTTCCCGGAACAGGTCTTTCCTATACATCGCCAAAAAAAAGGAAATCATCCAAAAATAAATAAATATCTTTCTCAAGGGAAATATTATGGCTAAGCGAGGAGGACTAAGCGGAAAAGAAAAAGCAACGGGTATTGGTTGTTTTATTGTAATAGTGGTTGTTTTATTTTTTTTCATTGGGATTGGGAATATTCTTAACTTTG
This sequence comes from uncultured Atribacterota bacterium, assembly GCA_964404675.1. Taxonomy (GTDB): domain Bacteria; phylum Atribacterota; class Phoenicimicrobiia; order Phoenicimicrobiales; family Stramentimicrobiaceae; genus CAZWUL01. The sequence goes on from CAYOLB010000144.1 coordinate 1,184, forward strand.
AGGTTGCGGCAACTCACGGATTTGGTCAATATTTCAGAAATATTGTCCACTTACATAAAGACACTAACTGCAAGACAAAACTATCAGTTAATATATATGATACAGTAGTTCCGATAAAAGAGGTAAAGCAGAAAAAAGCCGAGGAAATCCTGAAACAAGGAGGGAAGTTTAAGTTAAAAGGTTATAAAGCCCTAGAGCATATCACATGGATTGCAGTGAAGTTTTATAAAGGAACTAAGGCTGTTAATGGTTATTTCATTGTTCCCAAGAAGGTTGACATTTCCACCTTTTCATCGGCACTGCATAAAATTATATCATCATTTGGTAAAAAAATCGATAATGCATACTTTGCTGAGCTTTCTCCCAGTGATGAAGAAATTTTACGTAAGTCTCTCTATGAAAAGTTCAAAAAGTCAGCATTTAATAAGGTCAAGATCAAGATGGCGCAGGGCGAAATGGAGATTCAAAAAATTGAGGAATCGGATAACTATAAGGTAATTTCTTATCTGAAATCTGCCCCTGGTAGAGTTTATTATTCTAAAGGAAACGATATTAAGACCATAAAATCATTATATGACAAATACCTAGGTAATAATTTTGAGACACACTACCTGCAAATCAAAAATAATTATAATCCAGAGACTGAGGGTGTTTACAAAAAGAAAATGTTGTTACAGATAATAGACAGTATATATTTTAAGATTCTTTTTATTATCTTTCTTTTCTTATTTTTTAAGTTTTTATCTAGATCTAAGCCGAGCTAATGTTGAAAAAGGCTGCATTAAATAGAAATCGATCAATTAGGAGAGAATATTAATGTAGAAAATTACAAATGAAACTGACAGCATTACATTAAATACTTTTATGAAATTAATAGCCGACATTACTACCTTTAGAACAAAAAGGATCGATTTAGCTGAAACAAGTATACCGTTACGTATTTGTATTCTCCTTTACTTCATGTCAGCTATTCTTATTATTGGTACTGTCCTAGTGGGTGCACAAAATATTTAGGTACATGGTTTTATGGTTCTTTCTTTGATAATGTCAGTTCATCTGATTATTATTTTGCTTGAAGACCTCGCCTGTCCTTTTCAGGTCTATGGGTTGTTGATAATAAGCCCTTTAAACAATTAGAGATGAAACTAGAAAATTTGTTAGGAAAATAACCAATCATAAAGTTTATTAGAGAATTTAAGAATCAATCAATGAGCCATTAGATTAGGAGTGTTTTTTAGGAGAGATTAATATAGAGGCTATGTAATCGATCTTAACAAATCATATGGTAGTTTTTGTTGAACTGATAGAGGAAAACCGTTTCTTAGTTTATCTATACATAAATCAAATTGAAAAAGGGCACCAAATTACAATCTGATTATTGTGTAGCTAATGTCTTAAATAATGTCATGGATAATTCCTTTTGGCAGTTATAGATTTACAATCAGCATGATACCTGTTTCCAAAAAACGCTTATTCGAAATTTTAGAAAAAGCTCAAGATGGTGACTTGAGTAGCAAGATATTTGATATTTTTATTAGTATCTTGATTTGTCTTAATATAACCGCAGTTATTTTGGAGACAGTAGAAATCCTATCAATAAATTATAGAAAATATTTTGATCTATTTGAATTGTTTTCAGTTGTAGTATTCAGCATAGAATATCTTTTTCGGTTATGGGCGTGTACTCAAAATGATGAGTACAGTCACCCTATTTTGGGTAGGGTTAAATTTGCCATAACACCATTAGCCCTTGTGGATTTGATTGCGGTTCTGCCATTTTACCTACCCTTGTTTATTAATTTTGACTTAAGGTTTATTAGAGCACTCCGCCTATTACGCTTATTACGCCTACTCAAGTTGGGTAGATATTCTGATGTCATAAAAACGTTTACCAACGTTTTTAAGAGGGAGAAAGAGGCTTTATTGATAACTATCCTTATCTTATTAATCATGTTAATCACTTCTGCAAGTCTTATGTATTTTATTGAGAAGCAGATGCAACCCAAGGTTTTTTCGAGCATTCCAGCTGCAATGTGGTGGGGCATAGCTACATTAACGACTGTTGGGTATGGAGATATCTATCCAATCACTCCATTGGGTAAATTCTTAGGAGCAATAATTGCATTTTTAGGAATAGCTATGTTTGCTTTACCAGCTGGGATACTTAGCTCTGGTTTTGCTGAGGAAATCCAGAGAAAAAAAGGAAATCAAAAAACTTGTCCCCATTGTGGTAAAAACTTAGAGGAGTAGTAACAAAAAATACCTGTTATATTATAAGAATCTCGAAGTTTATGAGCAACTGAAACTCTTTTTGAACAAAGAGTTGCTTATGATAAGTGAAGGATTTCCTTCTCAATACCAGGGGACTATAGGTGGAATTCTGTCTGGAGCAGGCATTTCCTTAATAGATTACTTTGGGAAAGGGCTGGACTTGACCCAGATTTGATACAAAGCTAGAGTTTAGTTTCTTGATTTTGTTACATAAATAAGTAGACGGAAGGGAGGCAATATGGCAGGAGAAATAAAGATTACAGGGAAAAAGGTCATTAAGACAATTAACAAAGAATTGCAGAGCAAATTTCCATATCTATTATTAGCGCTGATGACTCCGGAGGAGTGGGAGAAATCAAGAAAGCAAGGGGGAAAGAGAAAGGCCTTACTTGGCAACGCAAGGTTGGCAGATGTAAGAACAAAAACACCTAAAGAGGCTTCGATGTTTTCGATCCACGGCAGAACAAAGGTTAAGAACCTTGAGGACAATTTTGTTGAAAACTTCGGGCTACATGTTCAACTCTGTTATGCTGATAAAAAGGACAATTTTTACTATAGTGGAGAAGATCACGATGAGCTTTCATTAACTCAATTGAATAGAGAGATGGAAGAAAAAGGAATGAAAAAAAAGCCACGATTTGATTCTTATAAATAGCTTTAAATTTTATATGTTAGTAAGAGGTAAACTAAAATGAACTCTGACATGGTGTGGGACACGTAATAGATTTAATCAATCATTTTATCGTCTTAATTAGATAAATTAACAGAAAAAGGAGGTTTTACCATGGCAAATGAATTGAGCATTGATGGAAGAAAGAAAGTGGGAACGCTAAAGAAAGATTTCAAAGAACAATTTGGTGTCGGTTTGAGGGTCTACACAGGAAAAAAATTTGCATCTGATAATGCAACTCTCTCTAGTATAAGGGATGAAAATGCCAAGGGCGGAAAGGTTAATATCCATGGCAGAACTAAGGTTGGCAATGTCGAGAAAATGTTCCTCGAACAACTGGGGATCAAAATCCAGATCGAGGACAAGAGCGGCAATCTGGCAGACAATGACTTGTCGCTCACGCAGGCAGGAAAATAGGTCTGCCTAAGAATTAGGGAATAAATTTAATAAAGGCCCCGTACATTTATAGACGCTTATAGTATTAGTAAAAGCCAAGAAAGCATTAATAATTTCATAGCAAACCATTTGCCTTTTAAATAGAGGCTATAAATAAGTGTGCACTGAGTGACAAGGCATAGGAGGAAACTATATGATTTTTTTAGTAAGATTTCTAAAAATTGTTGGTTGGCTTTGGATCTTTTTTTTCTGCCTTTCGGCTATAATGGACTTTGAAAGAATTCGTAATGAGCCCGCATTAGCTATTTTTATGTACATCATCCTGTTTCTCGCTGGAGGTTTTTTTCTGCTACTGGCAAAACAACTGCGACTGAAAGCCGCACGAAGCGAACTCATGTCCCTCATCACAAATGGCTCGTCGCCAAGTGATGACCCAAAACTACTAAAGAATAAAATTCACGAAATAAAAACAAAATTTAAACTGAAAAAAAGTGATACGATGAAAATAGGTAGCGCTATTGTTCAGGCTCATATTGTAGCGGACTCAGGTCACGATAGATCTAATAAAAACCAAAAAATGGTAGCATCGGAAATAGTGAATGCATTATCTGTGAATAATGAGGTTCCTAAGTCGCGTGAGGAAAATGTCCTTGAAAGCTCAGAGCAGAAGATTGAGGAAATGCCAAGTCATGATCGAAGCAAGGCGAGTGGGGAAATGAGCGTCTATGGAGATATGAAAGTTGAAGCATTTAAGAGAGAGTTTAGAAAGCAATTCGGCACAAATGTGCGAGTCTATGATGGCCGGAAATTCGCTTCTGATAATGCAACGCTCTCCAGTATAAGAGGCCAGGGGGCCAAGGATGAGAAAATAAAAGTTCACGGCAGAACTAAAGTTGGCAATGTCGAGAAAATGTTCCTCGAACAACTGGGGATCAAAATCCAGATCGAGGACAAGAGCGGCAATCTGGCAGACGATGATCAATCGCTGGCTAAAGTAAAAGAATGAATATGTTGACTACAGACGACCTCACAACGGATTGATTCTGATAACGTTTTCTCAATGTATTGCAGGGATTCTAGTTTTGCTAAATGTAATTCCTCTGAAGATATAAACACCCAACTCATTTATGCTGAGACATGTGCTTCACTCTATGGTTTTTTTCGTTGTCTTGAAAATATTTATTGGATGTATCCGCCCTGGTACGATGAGATGGCGGACAATAAGCTATATCAAACTGATTTGGCCCGGAAAATTGGATTTACGGTACCTAAAACCCTAGTGACTAATGACCCTCAGGCATTCCTGAATTTTTATAAAGAATGCGATCAGGATGCCATCATTAAACAGCCCAGCGAGATTTGTCTAATTGACGATAGTGAACGTCAAAATGCCCAGCACTCTCATGATCTTGAGGCCAATGCATATGGCTTTTATACACAAAAGATTCCTCCAGAACACCTTGATAAAATAGAGGAGATAATCATAACACCATGTCTTTTTCAAGAACACATTAAGAAAAAGGCGGATATACGTGTTACCGTTGTAGGCGATCAGTTGTTTTCAGCTCTAATTGATTCCCAGGACCACCCGGAGACAGTGGTAGACTTCAGGCTGAAACTTGATTTACCGATCCATCATTTTGAACTGCCAGAAGCAATTAGTCATAAACTAGTGAATCTAATACATAGCTGGAACTTAGAATTTGCAAAATGTAACTTCATTATAACACCAGAGAATAAGTTGGTTTTCCTTGAAGTGAACGTCGAGGAGAATTGGCTATGGATCGAGCACGAACTCGGATTAGCTATTAGTAAGGCCATCACTGAGCACCTTGTTGGCAATAAAAGCTTTTAGTTACCTGTTTTTAACCGAAAATTCTTCCTACTTGCATCGAGTATAGTCGTAGCGATAAAACTTTCACGACAATTAGGAAAATAGAGTAAAGTCGATGTATATTCTACTAGCTTAATACTGCGATAGCTCACTAAAATATTGTGGAAATAGTATAAACGATTTAGAAAACATGAAAAAATTAAGACATTACCAGCCTGTTGCCCAAACCCATCTCTTATAGTTCTATTGCGGAATAAATTAGTGGCAATTAGAGTCAGACCTTGACATGTTTTTACACGAAAACCCTATTGCAAAAAATACTAAATAAAAAAGCCTCTCTCTTCCCCGAAAAGAACAAAATGAGTCGATTAACAAGGTTTACAACAAATAATTCTATAGAAAAGCCTACCCCTGTAGTTCTATGAGTCTGTACAGATTGCCCTGCCTGGGCATTACTCTTTTGTATTGCCTCCTGTGAATGATTGGCAAGAACAAGGATATTTTGCAGGGCAGCTATGAGAAAGTCCTGTATCT
>CAYOLB010000145.1:0-2910 GCA_964404675.1 uncultured Atribacterota bacterium
AAGAAAATCCCATATTCTTCTTGTTGATTGCCAAATGCCCGCTCATTGCCCGACATATTGGTTGTAAAATTGGTGATTTTGTTTTGAAAAATACTTTGAATAAGAAGATGCTACCTATTGATGTTATTGAAAACAAAAAATCAAGCAAAGTATGAACGAATATTTTAAGAATTCTTTTGTTGAAAGAGTAACTGACTCTACCAAGAAATCTCTCCACTCACGTTTAACCAGGCATCTCAAGCGAACAAAAAATAAATTCTGGCATATTGATTATGTTCTCTCAGATCCTTATCCTTCCGTTATTGTAGATATAATGATAAATGAAAAGCCATGTGAATGTGTCATATCTCATAAATTACATAGTAGTAAAAATTGTGAATTAGTCAAAAAAGGGTTTGGGTCTTCTGATTGCAATTGTATTTCCCATTTTTTTCGAATCAAAGAAGACAAAATAGAAAATTTGACTAGTATGTTATCTAAAGACGGGTTTTCTTCAATTAGAGATTATCAATAGAAATCTATACCAATATCCATATTTTCAAATTTTTTTTCGATTCAATCAAATTTTCCCTTGACAAAATAAAACAATGTAATAAAATAAAGTATAATTGAGAATGAAACTCAATTACAAAGGAGAATTTTTTGCTTAGTTACAAGGAAATATTTAAACTTTTTCTAAAAAAGAAAGATTTAAAATATACTCCAGAGAGAAAAGAAATTATTGAAGCAATCATAAAGCTTCAAAAACATTTTGATGCAGAAGACATTTATCAACAGTTAAGAAAAAATAAGTCAGATGTTTCTCTGGCAACAGTATATCGGACAATACCTTTATTAATTGACAGTGGATTGATCGTTGAAACATTGCACTGTAGGGATAAAGTTCTCTATGAAAAAAGTTACAATAAAAAACATCACGACCACTTGGTTTGTATTAATTGTGGAAAGATTATTGAATTTTATAATGAAGATGTAGAAAGATTACAGGATGAGATTTGTCGTAAGTACCAATTTGTAGCAACCGAACATCGTTTGGGGATTAAAGGTTACTGTAAAGAATGTCAAGATAAATTAAATATAAAAAATATCAATGCAAAAGAGAAAAAAATAGAAGAATAAGAGGGGCATCAAACATGGTAGTCAGTTTAACGGATGTAAAGTCAGGGAGCAAGGTTAGAGTTGCTAGGATCAGGGGTGGTCTAGGCATTAGACAGAGATTAAGCTGCTTAGGTATCCATCCAGGTGATGTAATGCTATTGCAAAAAAGTGGTTTTATGAGAGGTCCTGTTTTGGTGAATATACATGGCAACCAGGTTGCTTTAGGTAGAGGGATTGCCACAAAAATATTAGTGGAGATAGACTAATGAAAATTACACTGGTTGGCCAGCCGAATTGTGGTAAGAGTACTATTTTTAATCATGTAGCCGGATATAAAGCAATTACCTCGAATTTCCCCGGGAAAACAGTCAAATATAGTATTAGTAAAATGACTTTTCAGGGGATGATTTGTGATATAGTTGATTTGCCAGGCAGTTATTCAATGACTTCTTTTGACCTGGCCGAATTAGAAGCCCGGAAATATTTGTTAAGAGAAAAAAATGATGTAGTTATCAATGTTATCGATGCCTCACTGTTGGGTAGGGGTTTAGAACTGACATTACAATTATTGGAATTGAATTTACCGACAGTGATTTGTCTTAACATGATTGATGAAGCAGAAGCAAAGGGAATTATTATTGATACTGATAAGTTATCAGGTTTATTAGGTGTCCCAGTTGTGACTACTATTGCACATAAAGGGTGGGGGTTAGATAAATTGTTTGAAACTGCCTTCAAGGTAGGACAAAAATCAACAAAAAGTAAATCTCTAATTTTTAGCAAAGATGTAGAACAGGTTATTAAGGATTTGTCTGAACATATAAAGAAGACAGATTATGCCGAAAAGTATAATGTTCCTCATCGCTTTTTAGCGACAAAATTATTGGAAAATGATCAAGATTTTATTGATGAAATCAAGAACAAGGATATAGAATTTATTAAGGTCGTGCAAGGATATCAACATCAGCTAGAACAATGTCGCGATAGAAGCTCTGATGAAGTAATTTCCTCTGAACGTCATCACCTATCCATGCAACTTTATGAGTCAGTGGTTAAACTTTCAAAACCCAAAAAGGAATTCAGAAATTACCTGGATAATGTTCTAATGCATCCTGTTTTTGGCTATATATCTTTAATAGTAATAATGTACCTGTTTTTTAATTTTGTCTTCTATGTTGGCGCAATATTTGAAGAGCCATTACTGGATTTTTTCTATCAGTTTTTGCCATATGCGGAAGAAACTCTAGGTGCTGATTCTTTGCTATACCATATTGTAAGTGGTGTTGTTCAAGGACTGGCTGGAGGTATCGCTATCGTTCTCCCTTTCCTTTTCCCATTTTTATTGGGACTGGCATTTTTGGAAGATACCGGATATTTACCAAGGGTTGCTTATCTAATGGATACCTTTCTTCATCGTATTGGTCTTCATGGAAAGGCGATTATACCTTTGATATTAGGTTATGGATGTACAGTTCCAGCGGTTATGGCTACTAGAATATTGGAATCAGAACGAGATCGATTTATTACTTCAGTGCTTACTACTATGATTCCTTGTGCTGCTCGAATAACTATTATTTTTGGTTTAGTTGCTTTTTATATTGGACCACAAGCTGCAATTTTTGTCTTTGTCTTTAATATTATTATAGTGGCTATTGCCGGAAAAATTCTTTCAAATATTATGCCAGAAATTACTCCCGGAATGATTCTGGAAATACCTGCATACCATATACCTTCAATCAAGATACTATTATCCAAGGTATGGCTAAGAATGAAAGAGTTTATTGTAATTGCCTGGCCTTTATTGATTATTGG
>CAYOLB010000146.1:0-4469 GCA_964404675.1 uncultured Atribacterota bacterium
GATGTAATTATACCAGAATTTAGAGAATCTAATTATAGCGAAGGTATATATCAGGGTGTTAAAAAGATATCAGAATATGTTTTAGCTTATGGACCTTATATTTCTGAAAGTAGTAAGGAGTAAAAATTAAAATGAAAGTGACTAATGTATTTAAATTTATAATTACTGCTCTTCTAGTTACTGCTTTTGCTGTATCAGTAATGTCTTGTAAAAAGGTGGCAATTGCAGAGGAACAGGCCGAAACAGAAGTCGCTTTTACCGGCTTAGAAATCGAAGGCCTGAGCCATGTTTGGCAAAATAACAGATGGGAATATGTTGATTCGAATGATGGTTTAGTAGCTGGTTTTTGGAACGAAAAAGAAGGGAAATATGAACATACAGCAAACGTTTTAAAGGGAGAATGGAAGGGTTTATTTGTTTTTTCTTCCATTAAGGAAATTAACAATAATTTTAAAAATATTGAAGAGGGAGGGGTTGAAAATTGGGAGGATGGTAAGGTTCATGTCCCTATACCTTTTGAAATTCCCAAAGGTGGCATTGTTGAGGAAGTAAAAGCATTAAGGGAAATTATTAATCTCTCTAAACCTAAAGATATGATTGCGATTAAAGATCTTCCCGACCAAGCTAATATATTTTCTCCTTTTCTGCCAGATGTTGGGAAAATTTCTTTTACAGGATTTTCCGTTCCTCCGGAAGATCCCGATTACAAGGTTGCTTCTGTAGGCATGATGTTAAGTAAAGGTTTGTTCAGCTTGAATTTTGATTTTAAGGATTCTCAAGAATGTCTAGTTCCTGATGTTGATTATAGTAGTGCAAACATTGTTGATGGGGTTGTTGTATATAACAACCCTGATTTTATTCAGAAAGAAGTAGTTTTAGGTACCCCGATTTTAAAAGTCGGGATGAATGATTTAATTCCAAAATCATTTTTAATAAGAATAAACCCCTTTTTAGGTGATGGATATCAGGTTTTACTTAGCGTTTATAGTGATAATCAGTTATCTAATTTTAATTTTAATAATTTTTTAAGAGATAATAAAGGAAGGTTTATATATATCAATCCCAGCCAGAGCGAATTAGAAAATCAGATAAAAGAACAAGGTGTTAAAAAGGATAATTCTGAAGAGAAAATAGTTGATGAGAGACAGAAAGAGGTAGAGCTGAAAATAAAAGAAGCACCATCTATTGATGGTTTAGATTTTAATAAAAAAGACGGAAAATACATCGCAAGAATTAATAATGATTATGGGTTGGAGGAAGGGGTAGAAGCTGGCGTTTTTATTAATGGTTTTGTCGGTCTAGATACGAAAATAATCAAATTTTTACAAGATAAATCTGAGAATTTAGAAAATTTTAAAATCCCTCTACCTATCGACTTTAGTGAAGTTGATAATGTAAAACTACAATTAGATTTTGTTAAAATATTAATAATAACTTTTTCTGGAAACGCTACGGTTTATTCGCCTATAAGTGGTAGTTGTTACCGGGGTTTTTCACCACAGCCTGATTATTACGAAGCCTTGTTTTTTGAAATGGAGAACGGTAAAGAATTACAAATTGAGTCTAAGGCAATTAATTATCTTTCTGATAATGAAATGGTTAAAATTGGAGATAAAGTAGCGGAAATTGAAAAAAAGATAATTTTGGATTTAAAGGGATTGGGTAAGGCAGATAATATATTAGAATTAAGTAGCGAAGAGGTATTAGAAATGGGATTAGATAATATATTAAAAATAGGAGAAACACCAGTTTTTATCTTGTCCAATGAATCCTAAAAGAATCCTTTTGTTTTTATATTAATTAGCTAAAAGGTGGGCAATGGATTTAAATCTTAATAAAATTAAAGTATTTAAGGTTACTGCTGCTCTTTTAGTAATTATATTTTTTGTATCATTTAGTGCCTGCAAAGAGCCGTCGGCGGTTATAGAGGAACAGGAAGAAAAGCCTACAGCGGAAGTTCCTTCAGAGACAATACAGGAAAACAAAGAAGAAACCAAAGAGACTCCTCCTGTGGTTGAGGAAGCCCCTATTGATTCAGCTTTAGAAACTATACTTAAAGAGAAAGTCTCTTTTATTTCAGAGGCTCTTCCTGGTGCTGAACTCAATACAAAAACTGGTGAGTTGACTGCCAAAGTTGGAAATGAATGGGAGATTAAAGAAGGTGAATCTATTGGCTGGTATGTTGTCAAAGCTTTTAAAATGGAAACAGTTGATGGGGTAGAAAAGGAACAAGATGCCATTGGTTTGATTCCTAAAGTAATAGAGGCCATGCAGAATAAAATTTTTGAAGAAAAAGAAGAAAAACCTTTTCCTATTCCGGTTAATCTTAAAGAGATAGAGAATGTGGAAATAACTGAACTAAGAATAAATTCTGGTGGACTTTCTGGGGTATCAAGTTTTGGGATAAATCTCCCTGTTGGCAGTCTTATTCATGCCCCTGCGTCTGGAGAATATGGTTTAGCCCCTCTTATTCTTTCCACCAAGACTAAAACTGAAGATAAGTCAATCGGTTGGTATTATTATAACGAAGACGATTTTAAAGAGGGTAATTTGGCATACTCAGGTCAATTTTTTATAGATTTTGCAGGAGGAAACGTTATTCCTAAGCCAAAAGAAATAGAGAAGGTTTCTGTAGAAGATAGGGAAGCTGAAGTAAGTTATTATGAAGTTAAATTAGGTGATCCTCTAATTGAGATTACAGAATTATCTTTTTTAGATGAAACGACAAATAAGATTAATGACGTCTGGTTTTTTTATGAAAATCCCGGGAATTATCAGCTTAATTTATTACATTTTAAAAATATTTTTAAAGACGGCCAAATAACTTCAGTGACAACAGTAGACTTTTTAAATTTAAAGAGAAATCAAGGATCAGAAGATATTAAAGTCTTTATTTTACCCAACAAACCTGTCCATGAACAAAATAAGTGAAGGAAAGGTAATTATGAAAATATTAAGAATTGCCCCGATTTTTTTAGCTTTAACCTTATTTTTAATCTTTACTCCTGCCTGTACAAAAGCAGAGACGGAAGCAGGAGAAGTAGTAGAGGAACAGGAAGAAAAACCGGAGGAAGAACCTCCTTCAGAGAATGTAGAGGAGGCAGAAGAAGAATCTCTTGTAGTAGAAACGCCTGAAGAGGAAAAAGAAAAAGAGTTTTCCCCAACAATTGTATCTACATTAACTGTTTCTGGAGTAGCTGCCAACGTTTATGTTGAAGGAGATTACGCTTACTTTGCTGGTAATACTTATCATATTATAGATATTGCAAATAAAGAAAATCCGATAGAAGCTGGAAGACTTCCCGGTATTAGCTGGTGGAGATCAGGTTTCTATATTGAGGAAAACTTTGCCTATTTCCCTGATGATGTCGCTGATGAAAGAGGGTTTTTCCTTGAAGGTGATTTACAGATAATAGACATATCAAATAAGGATATTCCTACTGTTATAGGAACAGCTGAATCTATGGGAAGGATCAAAGATGTCTGGGTGACAGAAAATTATGCATATGCCACATATGAAATTTCTAAAACTAAAGAAAGTGGTATTCAGATTATAGACATCTCTGATAAGAAAAAACCGCTAACGGTTGGAGTTTATGAGGCTAATGATTTTCCTATAAGCTCTATTCGTATAGAAGGAGAATATCTTTATGTTCTTATTGGAGATAGTCTTAGTATAATAAACATCACAGATAGAGAAAATCTAGTTTATAAGGGTAGTTATTCAATTTCTGGAACTTTAGATTTCTATGTTAAGGGGGATTACCTGTACCTTCCCTTTGAGAATTCTTTACAAATAATAGATACCTCTGATAAAGAAAATCCTGCTATTGTAGGCGAAATCACTGCTTCCGGTGGGGTAACAGATGTTTTCGCTGATGGGTCTTTTGCTTACCTAGCTTATGTAACCAGGAATAGTGAAAATCAAGTTGAAAGAAGTGGTATGCAGATTATAGATGTTAGGGACAAAAGCAATCCTACTCTTGTAACAGAGCTTGAAATCTCAGGAGATGTTATGGGGATTTTTGTTCAGGGTGATTATGCGTATGTTGGCGATTGGTCAGGAAGATGCTTACACATCGTCAAGTTATTTGATGAATGAAGGAAATAAGAAAAGTTATAAAAACTCAATAGAAATAGTAAGCTATCTATTTATTTAAAACTATTTAGGGAGCTTTCTCTCTTATTTTAAAAGAAAATCAGATATTTTCTGTTTTTAATTTTATTTTCAGGATGGTACGAAAAGGTAAACCCAGGTTTACCTTTTTCTTTTAATCCAGATAATTCAGAGCCCTTTATGTATTTGGTTGTTTAAGCAATATATGCGATATTACAAAGCTCCCAGGACCACCATATTTAACTTCCAAGACAAATATAGAAGAACCTGCCTTTTGTAAATGTAGTATTTTACTTTGCGAGCATAAACCGCTAAAGCTATTTATCCCTCTCAATTCTCCTTTTAGGGAGAA
>CAYOLB010000147.1:0-3534 GCA_964404675.1 uncultured Atribacterota bacterium
TTATCCTCCCCCCTCAAGGGGGAGGAGATGATATGAGATAATCCTTCCCTCAAGGGGGAGGAGATGAAAAGAGCTAATTAAATTCGTATACCGTATAACGTATAATGTATAACGTTTAAAATGCAAATAAGAAATATGAAGGTCGAGATACAGGATATTTAGTTTACCGATTTACCGGTTCACCAATTAAATTTGTATACCGTATAACGTATATCGTGAAAATGTGCAAGCAAGAGTTATAAAGTACAAGTTGCAAGATGAAAATATCGTTTTCAGTTTACAGTTTGCGGTTTTTAGTCAAAATAGAATGTTACGGGGACGGTTCTTCTGACAATATAAAAATATCAAGTATCAAATACAGTAATGAGTAATGAGTGAGATATAGTTTTCAGTTCATAGTTTCCAGTTTTTAGTTGAAGATATTTAACTATTTAACCAGGACATAGGTAACACTTTTGATTCAGGACATAGGTTACAGTCACCATTCAATTTTGTAAATAACTATTTTTTTAAGAAACTAATGTATCAATTGGCAAATACAAAAGAATATGATAGAATATATTAGAATATTTAATATTTTTTATCAGGAGAAATAAATGGCAAAAGTAATTACTTTAAGATTATCAGAAGAAGAATACAAAATGATATCTGCAGCTGCTCGGACAGAACGACGTCCAATTTCTAATTTTATTACTGCTAAAGTTATGGAAGAAATTGAGGATTCTTATTATGTTGATCCAATAGAAATGGATCAGATTAAATCAGATAAAAAACTGATTGAGAAAATGAAAACAGGACATCGTGAAGCCTTGGAGAAGAAAGGTAGATTTGTTGATTAAGTTTAAAATATTTGAAACTAATCAGTTTATGAAAGACCTTGAAGGAGATTTTGGAGGTCAGCAGCCACAGATAATAATGAAACTTCAAAATTATGTATATCCACAAATTAAAGCTAACCCATATTTTGGAAAAAATATTAAAAAATTAGTTAACTACAAACCAGAAACCTGGCGTTATCGAATTGGTAATTATAGATTTTTTTATGAGATTGATGATAAAGAAAAAATTATTTACATGATTGCAGCAGATAGCAGACAAAAGGCTTATTGATTAGACTCACCAATATATAGTGTAATTTGTAAATATTATACCTTGTATAGTTTAAGGTAAAAGGGTCTGTCGGCTGGCAATTTAAATACGTATACCGTATAACGTATAATGTATAACGTATAAAATGCAAATAAGAAATATAAAGGTCGAGATACAGGATATTTAGTTTACCGATTCACCAATTGAATTCGTATAACGTATAACGTATAACGTATATCGTGAAAATGTGCAAGCAAGAGTTATAAAGTACAAGTTGCAAGATGAAAATATCGTTTTCAGTTTACGGTTTTTAGTCAAAATACAAAAATACAAGAAAAAAAGAAAGTCGAACAGTCTGCTAGTTAATTTTGTATATAGTATGTAGTATCAAGTATGTAGTCAAAAATACAATTATATTAAAGTATTACAGTTTACTGTTCTAAAACAAAATATTAAAGATTCAAGATGTGAGTTTTCAGTTGAATTAAAATAAAAGATTTATCGGTTATAATTCATTGTTTACGGATAAAAGAGTATTCAGTAAAGTGTTAAGATTAAATTAAAGAATAATTTCAATGAAAAAAATTTTCGGTAAAAAGTTAAAAGATACAAGTGAAGTACAAGATATTAACAAATACAATTTGCTGTCTTAGAAAGTACTCAGCCAATGTGGCAATCAAAAGAATAAGACATATTGATTATTTGAAATTGACATATAATATAATGCATATATAATTTCTTTAAAAATAATTCTTTTAAATGTATAATAAGTAAAAAGAAAATAGAAAATAACCAACTGTTTGTATTTATTTAACAAGGTGGTGTTTAAGATAAAAAATGCCAGAGTTTTAAGTTTAAAAGAAATTCAAAAATATCAGAAGTTTTATAAAGAGCAGGAAAAGAAGAAAAAAGAAAAACTACGACAAAGATATTTCCAAGCATGGTCTTTAGCAAGGAAAGCAGCCAAGATATTGTACCAGGAGTACAAAGCTCAAAAAGTTGTTGTTTTTGGGTCATTGAGAAATATTGAACTTTTTAGTGAATGGTCTGATGTTGATATTGCTGTATGGGGTATCAAGCCTGAATTGTATTATAAAGCAGTAGCAAGTGTAATTTCGTTAAGTCCTATATTTAATATAGATATTGTAGACCCTGATGATTGCCAAGAAGCATTAAAAAAGGCAATTATAAAAGAAGGTATAGTTATATGAGTAAAAAGTATCTTATTTTGAATCAGAATATTAACAATGAATTAGGGGAAATTGGCAAAACTGTTCGAAGAGCAAAAAAAGCCTGGGCTTTAGCTTTAGACAGAGATGATTCCTTATATTTGGATAGTGTAGCATTAAGTTTGCATGATTTTTATAATGGATTAGAAAGAATATTTGAACGAATTGCAGAAAATGTTGATGAATTTAAACCTAATAGTGTAAATTGGCATCAAGAGATATTAAAACAGATGACTATCGAAATCCCCAATGTTAGGCCAGTGGTAATTTCACATGATTTAAAAGAAAATCTTGACGAATACAGAGCATTTCGTCATATAGTTAGAAATATATATTCCCATAATTTCCGAATAGATAAGATGAAAAACTTGATAGAAAACATCGATAAAGTATTTAATGAAGTAGAAAATAGTCTTCAATTCTTTAGCAAATTTTTAGAGAGCACATATTAATAAAAAATGTCAAGAGGACGGTTCTTCTGACAATATAAAAATATCAAGTATCAAATACAGTAATGAGTAATGAGTGATGATGAAGAGAGAGTTTTTAGTTCATAGTTTTTAGTTTACAGTTAAAGTACAAAATACAGTAAAAATTCTTTCTTAAAATTTCCATCTACACTTAAAACACTCACCCCCACTTTAATCCTCCCCCCTCAAGGGGGAGGAGATGTAAAATCAAGTTACCAGTTTTTTGTTTTCAGTTCATGGTTTAAGAACAGTATTGCGTATATAGTATCGTGTATCGAGTCCAAAAATACCCAAAAAAGTAATCAGTAATTAATGATGAGTAATATATTATTAGCAATTATCGCTTTACCTATATATTTCTAAACCTTCCCTCTCACTTCCGAGGGAGAGGGTTAAGGGGGGGGGATTTTACAGGATAGTATCAAGTCAAAAGAGTATAACGTATTAGGTATACCGTATATCGTGAAAATACAAGCAAGAGTTACAAGTTGCGAGATAAAATTAGTAGTTAGTCAGTGGTAGATAGTAGATAGTGAATACAATAGAGTAAAAACTTATAGTTTATCAGCTTCGGTTAAAATGATATGTACAATTATCCAATCCAAAACATATTGTATTTAAAAATCTTTAATTCAATTGGATTATTTCAACCAAACATGGAATATTATATTTATGATATAATTTAAAATAAATATTACATTGGTGAATAGTATGAATTTGGATGAAATGGAGAAAAAAATAAAAAA
>CAYOLB010000148.1:0-2195 GCA_964404675.1 uncultured Atribacterota bacterium
AAGTCAGCAGGGTGGCTAAAAAGTATTACCCACTTTCCCTTATAGTCCTTGGGAAAATCAATATCGCCCTGTGTAGTTGTTGCCTTAAAGGACGGGGCATGCTCTCCTATAAGGGGCATCTTGTATTCTTTTTTCTCTTCTGTCTCTTCCATCGGTTACCCTCCTTTTGGTTTTTTGTTATTATAAAAACCTGTAATAAACCGAAATATCATTAAAAAAAATTTAATAACAATATATTCGTCATTAATATTAAAAAGAAAAAATAATAATATAACAAACTGCTCAGATTTAAAAAACCTAATTTTACTGATCCATTTATTCCTGTCTGATTTTAAAATATTTCTATTTTAACAACCCTTTTTTATTATAAACCATATCTTTTAAAAGACCAACTTGAAGTCTAATAAATGTATTTAATAAACTCAATAATCTGAATTCTAAAAGATAAAAATAAACAAAGTATATAAAGATAATTGATAATTTGTTTTTCTTCACTGGAGCTCCTTTAAAGTTTTCAATATTATTAACATATACCTTTTACTTTCAAATGTTAAATTTAATAGCCAGTTTTTGGTGATAAATTACAAAAATGTTAACGATGATTGGGTAAATATGATCAATGGTATTAATATATCCACAACACAATTATCTTAAAGGTGGCTGCCCGGGTTGCGAAATTTCGAATCCATTTCTAAATGAATTATATGATCTTCGAGGGCTTATGGCATTTGGAGATATAGTTTGACATATCTCCATATTATAAATAAAATGACAATATAAAATTTTATATCTCCAAAACAATGAAAAAATTTAAAGCCGGTATTTACAAAAAAAAATATCAGTATAAAAGCTTTGGTCCTTCTTTTATCAACAGGAAATTTGATTGTGATGATAGAAAGATAGTCTTATTGCTTTCCCAGGCCATGAGGTTTCTGGGTGAGTTAAATGCCTATTCTAATCTAATTCCAGATATCGATTTCTTTATAAAAATGCATGTTGTAAAAGAAGCAACTAAATCAAGCATGATTGAAGGCACAAAAACCAGAATAGATGAAGTAATTTTGCCTAAGAAGGAAGTTATACCTGAGAAGAGGGACGATTGGAATGAAGTTCAAAACTATATATTGGCAATGGATTATGCGATTTCAAGGCTAGAGGAGCTTCCCTTAAGCATCCGTTTAATAAAAGAGACGCATAAAGTACTGTTAAAAAATGTTAGAGGCCATTATAAATTATCTGGGGAAATAAGAAAAAGTCAGAATTGGATCGGAGGTTCCTCTTTAAAAGATGCTTTTTTTATTCCTCCATCACCGGAAGAAATTCCCGATCTTTTGGCTGATTTTGAAGAATTCTGGCATAATAAAAATTTAGATATTCCTGTTTTAATAAAAATTGCCATCAGCCATTATCAATTTGAAACTATCCATCCATTCTTGGATGGCAATGGAAGAATGGGTAGGCTCTTAGTTACACTCCAACTTGTTGAATCAGGAATTTTAACCAAACCTACTTTATATTTGTCATCTTTTTTGGAAAAAAATAGAGCTTCTTATTACGATTCATTGACCATGGTTAGACAAAGTAACAATTTGGAGCAGTGGATTAAGTTTTTTCTAAATGGAGTAATTGAGATTGCTAATGATAGCATAGAGACTTTTAAAAACATAATTAACCTAAGACAAGAATACGAAGGAAAAATAATTGTTTTAGGAAGACGTACAAAGAAAGCTAAAAAACTCTTGAATAACTTATATTCAAAACCTATTACCGATAATAAGGAAATAACCGAAAAATTAAATATTAGTTTCAACACAGCAAACCGTTTAATTAAATCTTTAATGGATCTGAATTTGCTTTATGAAATAACTGGTTTTTCAAGGAATCGCCTCTTTGTGTTAAAGGAGTATTTGGATTTATTCGATAAATAACTGGCTGAGCAGTATGGTCAAGATTAAAATGAGACAAATGAGACACTATAAAAAAGGGGGTATAATTATTAAAGTTAATTTGGAAATAAACAATAATAATTAATAGTATCTATTTATTTGTCTGATTGTTCAAATAATTTTAGGAGCTTGTTGTATTAGTCTATAAGCCTAGTTATAATCTAAAAATGCCTAAAAGATGTGTTTAAGGTTGTGATAATAAAAAATTGTTAATACAATTCACATTTATAATATATTTTCTAAAATATC
>CAYOLB010000149.1:0-6694 GCA_964404675.1 uncultured Atribacterota bacterium
AGAAAGGATTAATCGTGTATTAGATGGTAATCAAAAAATAAATCAGTACAATGAACAAATCATTAATATTGATGCTTTGATTGAGCTTAATACCATGAAATGGGATTTTTTAGATTATATTGAAAGATTAAGACCATTTGGAGCTGGGAATCCACAGCCAGTATTTTGTGGTTATAAATTTCCTCTTATTTCCTTAAAAAAGGTAGGTAAAGATGAAAAGCATCTTAAATTGAATATTGGTGAGGGAGTAAATTGTTTTGAAGGTATAGCTTTTCAGATGGCTGACAAATATACAGATGTAGTAGGTGATAGTGTCATTAATGTTGTGTTCCAGTTAGGAATGAATTGTTGGAATGGTAAAAAGACTATTCAATTAATGATAAAAGATATAAAATCTACTGTAAGGAGGACAGAATAGAATGGATCTAAAGAGCAAGATAAGAAATATTCCTGATTTCCCGGTCAAAGGAATTCAATTCAAAGATATTACCACTTTATTGAAAGACAAGTATTCATATAAATACAGTATTGATCAAATTACTGAGCATTGCAAGTCTTTAAAAATTGATTATGTTGCCGGAATTGAAGCTCGTGGATTTGTTATAGGTGCACCAGTGGCATATAATTTAAATGTAGGATTTCTACTAATAAGGAAAGAGGGAAAATTGCCTGCTGATGTTGAAAAGATTTCTTATCAATTGGAATATGGAGAAAATGTTTTAGAAA
Organism: uncultured Atribacterota bacterium; assembly: GCA_964404675.1. Classification (GTDB taxonomy): domain Bacteria; phylum Atribacterota; class Phoenicimicrobiia; order Phoenicimicrobiales; family Stramentimicrobiaceae; genus CAZWUL01. Next base: position 727 of record CAYOLB010000149.1, read on the forward strand.
TTCACAAGGATGCATTTCAAGAAGGTGACCGAATTATGGTTATTGATGATTTACTGGCTACTGGTGGAACTACATTGGCAGTTTTCAACCTTATAGAAAAACTAGGCGGAAAAATTGTAGGAGCTGATTTTATTATTGAATTAGAAATGTTAAAGGGAAGAGATAAGTTAAAAGGATATGAAATATTTTCCCTTGTAAAGTATAATATATAAAACTAAACAAGAAAAATTCAAACATATTTTAGATATCCTTAAAAGCCACTCGATTTGTGGGTGGATATTTACTCAGATTATTCAAGAAAGTCATTCAATCAAAGAGGTTTTAATGATAGATAATTCTGTCAAAATTGAATCATTAATTGATAAAATAAAATCTTACAACCCAGATGCTAATATTGATATTATCTGGAAAGCGTATCACTTTTCTCAGGATGCGCACAAGAACCAGAAACGATATTCAGGAGAACCCTATTTGTCTCATCCTTTGGAAGTTGCCGATATTCTTGCTGATTTGAATATGGACGTAATAACCATTGCAGCAGGTTTACTTCATGATGTTGTAGAAGATACCCATGTAGAACTTGCTGAAATAAATAATCAATTTGGACAAGAAGTTGCTATGCTGGTGAATGGAGTAACAAAATTAAGTAAGATTTCTTTTAAAACAAAGGAAGAAAGACAAGCAGAAAATTTTCGTAAAATGTTTTTGGCAATCGCTGAAGATATCAGGGTTATTCTTATTAAACTGGCAGACAGGCTTAACAATATGAGAACTCTTAAATTTATGCCTGCGCCAAAACGTTTGATAAAGGCAAAGGAAACTTTAGATATTTATGTACCTATAGCCAATCGCTTGGGGCTATATAGGGTGAAATGGGAGTTAGAGGATTATTCATTGCTTAATTTGGCTCCCAGACAGTACAATGAACTTGCTGCAAAGGTAGCTAAGAGTAGAGCGGATAGGGAAAAATATATAGAATCTATTAAAAGACGGATGGCAGAAGAATTACAAAATTTCGGGATTAAAGCAACTATTCAGGGCAGGCCTAAAAATATTTATAGCATTTATACGAAAATGCAGGAACAAGACAAGGATTTTTTCCAAATTTATGATTTGATGGCAATTAGAATTATCTGTGAATCTATTAAGGATTGTTATGCTGCCCTTGGCTTTTTGCATTCTATCTGGAAACCTATGCCTGGAAGGTTCAAAGATTATATTGCCATGCCCAAATCGAATATGTACCAATCATTGCATACTACTGTTATAACATCTGAAGGCGAACCTTTGGAAGTTCAAATCAGAACTGAAGAGATGCATAGAACCTCAGAATATGGTATTGCTGCTCATTGGAAATACAAGGAAAAAGGAGATTCTTTAAAGGACAAAAAATTCGAAGAAAGATTAACATGGCTAAGACAGATACTCGAGTGGCAAAAAGAGCTCAAAGACCCGATGGAGTTTATGGAAAATTTAAAGATAGACCTATTACAATACGAAGTATATACATTTACCCCCAAGGGAGATGTAAAGGTATTACCTTTGGGGTCTTGTCCAGTTGATTTTGCTTATGCCATTCATACAGAGATAGGTCATCGTTGTGTAGGAGCTAAGGTAAATAATAAAATTGTGCCACTTGATCGCAAATTAAAGAGCGGAGATATTGTGGAAATATTAGCTTCTAAGACAACAAGTGGACCTAGCAGAGATTGGTTAAAATTTGTCAAAACCTCCGGTGCAAAAACAAGGATTAAAGCATGGTTTAGAAAAGAATTGCGCAATGAAAATATTGAAAAGGGTAGGGCATTACTTTTACGGGAGCTAGAAAAATTTAAGATACCCTGGAATACAGGACTGGAAGAAAAGCTTGCCGAGATTGTTCAGCCAATGGGGTATACTGATATCGATTCATTGCTTGAAGCTGTTGGTTATAAAAAAATAAACCCAAGCCATTTGATTAATAAGATATCACCTCAAGAAGAAAATCAAGAAATCCAACAAGTAAAAGAAGTACCAGAAATAGAGCAAAAGATTGACAGGGGTGTAAAGATTGATGGTGTAGATAATATTCTTATTCGCTTTGCTCAATGCTGTCATCCAGTACCCGGTGATGAAATAATAGGTTATATTACCAGGGGAAGAGGAGTGACTATACATAGAATAGCTTGCCCTAATTTAAAGAATATCTCAAAAGACGAGGGGCGTTTAATTAATGTTGAATGGTACAATACTGAAAATGATTACTTCCCGGCAAAGATAAAAGTTGTTTCTACTGATAGAAAAAACCTGGTATCTGATGTGTCGATGATACTCTCAAATTTCAAGGCATCTATTAAACACATTAACGGTTCAGCCAATAAAGACGGGATTGCATTTCTGAATTTAACGATAGAAGTAAAAACCCTTGGTCATTTAAAAGAAATCATTGCCCGCTTAAGAAGCCTGAAAGGAATCAAAGAAGTTAAAAGAATCAAAGGAGAATAAGAAAAAGGAGAGAAAAATAATATGAAGGCGGTTGTGCAGAGAGTTAGCAAGGCCTCAGTTAAAGTGGATAATCGAATTATTTCAAAGATAGAAAATGGTATGTTGATTTTGCTGGGAGTAAAGAAAGGTGATGCCAAAAAAGAAGCAGAATTATTGGCAAAAAAAATCATAAATTTAAGAATATTTTCCGATGCAGAAGACAAAATGAATTTATCTCTCCTGGATATTAAGGGACAAATAATTGTAGTATCCCAATTTACACTCTATGGAAATTGTAAAAAAGGCAGAAGACCTAGTTTTATCGATGCTGCATTACCACAGACAGCTGATTCTCTATACCAGTATTTTGTACAATGTCTGAAGAATTATAATGTTCTAGTTAAAACAGGACAATTTCAGGCATTAATGCAAGTGGAGCTTATTAATGATGGACCTGTTACCCTTATTTTAGATAGTGATGAATTACAAGGTAAATAAAGAATAAAGGAGCATGATTTATTATAAATCAATCGGATTCAATATATATAAAAAAAATAACCTTAGGTCAATTAGCAACAAATTGTTATATTCTGGGATGTATAAAGACTAAAGAAGCAGCAGTTATTGACCCTGCAGAAGAAAACAGTATTATTTTAAAAATATTAGCAAAAGAAAATTTTACCTTGAAATATATTATTAATACTCATGGGCATGCTGATCATATTGGTGGAAACTTTTTTCTAAAAAACAATACACCTGCTAAGTTGTTAATCCATAGAATGGACGAAGAAATGTTAACTGACCCACAAAAAAATCTCTCCTTTTATACTGGAAATACTATCCAATCACCACCTGCTGATGATTATTTAGAAGAAGGTAAAGACATAAAAATAGGTTCTTTGAATATTTCAGTTATCCATACACCAGGGCATTCCCCAGGCAGCATTTCATTACTAGTTGGCAACAAAATCTTTACTGGAGATACTCTGTTTGCAAATGGGATAGGTAGAACCGATTTACCCGGAGGTTCATTTTCAGAAATAAAACAATCAATTAAAGACAAATTATTTATTCTTGATAATTCTTGTGAAATACTTCCCGGTCATGGTCCGATTTCTAACCTTGGCAGAGAAATATCCACTAACCCATGGCTACAATAAAAAATAAATAAATTCTTAACAAGCTTTAACAAGCAGGAGGATAATATGTTATATGATATCAAAGACATCAAATTAGCTGATAAAGGCAGAAAGAGAATTGAATGGGCACAGAATCAAATGCCAGTATTAGAGGCAATAAAGAAGCGTTTTGAAATGGATAAACCTTTTAAAAAGATTAAAATTGCTGCCTGCCTGCATGTAACTACTGAAACAGCTAATCTGATGATTGCCCTTCAATCTGGTGGGGCTAAGATTGGCTTATGTGCTTCAAATCCTTTAAGTACTCAGGATGATGTAGCTGCATCGCTGGTAAGGGATTTTAAGATACCAGTTTTTGCAATTAGAGGAGTAGACAAAGATGGTTATTATCAGCATATCTCGAAAACATTGGATATCCTGCCAAATATTACTATGGATGATGGTGCTGATTTAGTATCAACGATTCATTCAAGTAGAAATAACCTAATTAATAATATTATTGGAGGTACTGAAGAAACAACAACAGGAGTTATTCGTCTACGCAGTATGCAAAAAGAAGGTGCCTTGCAATATCCAATAATTGCAGTTAATGATGCTTTGACAAAACATTTTTTTGATAATAGATATGGCACTGGACAGAGTACAATTGATGGTTTATTGAGAGCTACCAATATATTATTAGCCGGTAAGATTTTTGTGGTTTGTGGATATGGGTGGTGTGCCAGAGGACTTGCAAGCAGGGCTAAAGGAATGGGAGCACGTGTTATAATTACTGAAATCAATCCCTTAAAGGCCTTAGAGGCAGTCATGGATGGTTTTCAAGTTCTGCCAATTGAAGAGGCTGCAAGAATTGGTGATATATTTGTTACTTTAACTGGAAATAAAAATGTTATTTCCAGGAAAACTATTACCTTGCTGAAAGATGGTGCAATTCTGGCAAATTCCGGTCACTTTAATGTAGAAATAGATATACCGTCTTTGGAAAAAATGGCAATAAGTAAGGATTTGGCAAGAGAAAATGTAGTAGCCTATAATATGAAAGGTGGGAGGAAACTTTATTTGCTTGCTGAGGGGAGATTGCTAAATTTGTCTGCTGCCGAAGGGCATCCGGCAAGTGTCATGGATATGAGTTTTGCTAACCAAGCCTTGTCAGTAGAATATTTGTTAAAGGACCATAAGAACCTTTTAAAACAGGTCTATCCAGTTCCGAGGGAAATTGATGAAGGCATTGCCTCTCTTAAACTTGAAAGTATGGGTATTAACATTGATAAACTCACAGCTGAACAAAAAAAATACTTGGCAGGTTGGCAAGAGGGAACTTAATTTGTCCACTTTTTCTATCAGCGGTTGTTAGGGTTAATATTAGTTTATGGTAAAGAAAGTTGATATCTGGAATTATCTCAAAGAAGGTTTCCTCAATTTGTTATTTCCATATAACTGTGAAAATTGTGGGAAAATAATTAAGGAATCAAAAGGGTATGCAATCTGTGATAATTGTTTTAAAAAAATAAGATTAATATCTACCCCTTACTGTTATCAATGCGGGAAACCATTATTGCCTTTGGTATCATTTGAAGAAAATGCTCTTTGTGCAGATTGTAGTACTAAAAAGAAACATTTTTATTTTAATCGTTCAGTTGCTTATTACCAGGGTGTGATGAGAAAATGTATTCATTTACTTAAATACAAGAAACAGGTAAAATTAATTCAACCATTGGGAGATCTGATGGTTGATTATTTAGAAGGTAATAGTCTTTATAATGTTCAGGAAATAGATTTAATAATACCTGTACCATTATTCAAAGATGATTTAAAAAAAAGAGGTTTTAATCAAAGTTCTTTGTTAGCTAAATATATTGCCGATTATTTTTCGATTTATTTTTGTGATAATTGGTTAGTAAAAGATAAAAAAAATGTGTCACAAGTTGGGTTATCAAAAAATGAGAGAAAAAATAATGTGAAAGATGTTTTTTCCATTAATTCATCTATTTCACTCAACAAAAAAGATGTTTCTAATGTTCTTTTAATTGATGATATATTTACTACAGGAGCAACTGTAGAAGCCTGTTGCAGGGAAATAAAACGAATTGGAATAAAAAATATATTTGTTTTAACATTAGCAAGGGCAGATTAAATTTCCCTCCTTGGAGCTGTGGTTGAAAATCGATGCCAGCCGCAGGCGAAACGATCCACTTAAGGTAACGATTATTAGTTGCTGAGCATGGTGCGGTTTTGGAGTAAGTCCTGCCTTACCATTAAGATGGTAAGAGAAGAGTAGTAGTGAAAAGATAGCGAACCTCTCAGCAGGCGAGTGTGGGGTAAAAGACCAGGTCAGTCTAAGGAGGGAAATTATTCTATAATATATT
>CAYOLB010000150.1:0-1813 GCA_964404675.1 uncultured Atribacterota bacterium
AGTAATAAAGTCTTTTAGTAAAAATATCTTTGTTTCAAATTTATTTTTAGATTGCTAATCATTTTATTATATCTGTTGTGCCATATATAGTACCATCACGATAAACAAAAAAGTTGCAATTCTCTGCCCTGCTCCTACAAAATATGTTAAGGCAGCATGTCGCAATACATTAGCTATCATCTTGATTTCTTCTTTATCAGCAATTTCTAGCTTTTTAAAGGTCTGTAAGGCCCTTTTACTGGCATTCAATTCTATTGGCAAAGATATTAAGGCAAAGATAGCCATTCCAAATAGCAAAATTACACCCAGGTAAATAAAAATGGCATTTCTGAAAAATATTCCCCATATAAAAACCAATGGGCTGAACTGACCCATAACTGCAAGTGATTTTGCCATCCTATTCCTCAAAACCATAAATTTACAACCCTGTTTATCCTGAACGGCATGCTCTACTTCGTGAGCAACAATGCCCATCGAAGTAATAGAATCATATCCAGAAATCTGTTCAGATAAGTGTAATGTCCTATCCTGGGGATTATAGTAATTTAACAATGGCCTTTTTGTCAGCAATATGGGAATATTTAAATCGTGGTGTGAAAATAAAGCTTCGGCAACTTCGCTTCCCTTTATCCCTTTTTTATTTGACACTTTCAGGTATTTTTGATAACTCTGCCGAACTTGCCACTGGGCAAACCATCCCAAAAATATGGGAATAATAAGTAATAGATAAATTGGATTAATTGGCAGCATCAGCAATCCTCTTTCTTCTAACATCAATAACTATATTGTATGAAATACATGAAATTCTAATTATTATATTTCTCTATATGACAGTATAATTATTATAATTATTTCCTAAAATTCAGCTGGTATCTTTTGCAAATAAAATTGACAATAACTAATGCTATCATAATAACAAATAGAGTGTATAGATAGATACTTCTTAAATCACTCCCTTGAAACATAGCGTGAATTGCTCCTAATAAAAAAGCAGGATAAAGTAAAGCATGAAAATATCTCCAATACTTTGCTATATTTCTTCTTAATATTGCAGAAAGTGTAGCAATGTAAATCAAGTATATTGCAAGACGACCACCATTGGTAAGAAAGGCATTCCAGGAACTAAAATTGGGGATAAATATTCCGGTAGTTCCAAAGTCAATTGCCATAATAATCGGGTGCAGGGTAATCAATACTAATCCCATAATGGAAAAAAAATGATGTACCTTGAGATAGGCCACACCAAAGATTTGTTTACTTTGTTTTACAAGTGAACTCAATATAATAGCCACAAATAATGATATTATTCCCATTAATCCAGTTATTCTGCGAAATAATTCAAAAAAATCATCAAATCCATATGAGAATACTGTTATCAACGGAATTAGATAAAGAAAGAAAATTACAATATAAAAGAGAGTACGAAGCATTGTCTGTCCATGTTCCTGATGAAAATCTCCAGACATGATGAGCCCCTTTCACATAAATTAAAATATCTTTGAAATTTTTATAATCTATGCAATTTACTTAACCTTTCATCATGTTAACAGAAAAACAGGAAATAGAAAATAGTTGTAATTAAATTAATTAATCTTACAATATTCTTTACTTGTTAAAAACACAAGCAAACAGCACACCCACAAAACAGGATGCTTTAAGAAAATCCCTTAATTTATTAATAGTTCTCATAAATATAGCTAACAATATTATCTTCAAATGTTTTAGGATTATTCTGTTCACCGGAAAAATTATTCTCTATCAAACAAAAAATAACATCCCTTTTGTTTTTGGTCTTAAAAATACCAGCTAACCC
>CAYOLB010000151.1:0-2395 GCA_964404675.1 uncultured Atribacterota bacterium
GAAGGAAGAATTCATAGAATTAGGAAATTATTGTTCAGAAGTAGATAGATTTAATCAAAATTTAACTGAATGGTTAATTGAGTATAATTTTAACAGACCGCATGAAACATTAGGCTATAAAACTCCAATTAATTTTAGCAAGGAAGTGTTACCTATGTACCCGTCAAGTACATTTATTTGACATTTTAAATAAAAAATTCTATAAATAGTTAATAATCTTGATGATTATAAGGAAAGAACTTTAAAAATTAAAAATGAAAGGAGGAAGAAAAGTGGAAGATACAAAAAAAGAAAATCTTTTTTCCCTGTTTTGGGGAGCTGTGTTCGGAATAGGTTTTTGTATCCTTATCATCATTTTTTTACCTAAATGTGGCTTTCCCATAGACTGGATGATAATTATCATCTTTATTATCCTGGGCTTTGTTTGGGGGATGCAGAGTAAATACGTATTTTATGTTGCGGGTTCTGTTTTTGTAATATTGCTAGTGGGAATGTTAGCAATGGCATTTCCTTGCTTGTTTAAATCTGTGCTTTCCCCTCAAATTTTAGAAGTAAAAATAGCCATATTATTTAGTACATCTGCTATTTTAGGAATTGTAGAGTCAACGATAAGAGATAAGAATGGAAAAAAATGGGAAAGTTAAATAATCATACTGAAAATCATAGAAATAATTTTCTGCAAAGTATATATAACACAATATACGACGAAGAGATAATGTCAGGTGTAAGTAAAAAAAATGCAAACAAAAAGGCCAAAAGAGCTGTTTTGGACATAAAAAAAGACTGGCGTAATTTTTTGAATGTGCAAAAACAAGGAAAAAAAGGATTGAAATTTTCCTTCAGGTCTTTTTTCCATCGGAACTCTATTTGGTCTTAGTCTGCCGATTATTTTTTCTCAGCTAATAATGGAATTTGGATTGTTGACCCGTTTAACTGATAATGTTTATGGATATAGCATTTTTGCATTTGGCGTAGATATAATCTGGGGAATTTTAGGAACATTAAGAGAGTATTTTCCTTTTGTTCTAGGTTCTCTCTTAGGATCCTTTTCTATACTGATTTTGGCTAATCTATTTCTAACACTGAATTTAGTAAATAATTTAGCTTACCCTTCTTGGGGAGAAATATTAAATTTAGTGAACATTTTGTTTTTCGCTTTTATACTTGCGACGAGTTCATTGCTTCTTGCTAGTATTGTTGAAAACTAAAACTTTTAAAAGGATATCTAATTTAGATGTCCTTTTTTATTTTTTTATTTTATATTCTTTTGATATCTTTTGAATCTATTTAAATTATCCAAGGTGAAATAGATAAGGTGAATAAGTTCAGAAACATTTCGGACTCTCCTGGATCTATATGCAAGTAATATTTAAATACAAAGGAATAACTGGATTTGGTAGAATGTATGGTTATTCACTAAAGTATAACCATATGATTACTAAATCCGTCAGAAGGAGACATAAAATTTTAATGTTTTGGCAAAAACATGGATTATCAGCTACTAAAGATGCTTATGGAATAAGTAGATCAACTTTGTACGAATGGCGAAGGATCTATCGAACAAACAGTAGTGATATTCAAGCTTTAAATCCCAAATCCCAGGCTCCTCTGCGTAAACGTAAAAGAAAAGTTAATTCTTTAATAATTAATGAAATTAAAAGGCTAAGATTAGAGGTTTGTCCTAACATGGGAAAAGATAAAATTAAAGTATTTTTAGATGAATTTTGTAGGATTAAAAGATTGGAAACTATATCGGCTTCAACTATTGGTAGGATTGTTAAGGATAAAAAGATATATCATTACAAAAGGCGTGTTTACCATAATGGAACTGTAAAGATCATTAAAAGAACAAGTAAAAAAAGGAAACCTAAAGGATTTGTTACTCAACAGCCGGGTGATTTATTAGAATTAGATACCATTGTTAAATTCGAGTGGGGCATTAAAAGATATGTAATTACAGCCATTGATACCTATTCCAGATTCACTTTTGCCTGGGTATATAAAAGAGCTAATAGCCAGAACAGTAAAGACTTTATTCAAAAGCTAATAACTGTTTGTCCTTTTAAGATTAAAGCTATTCAAACAGACAACGGATCAGAATTCCATAAATATTTTAAAGAATATTTGGAACAAGAGAACATTCTTCATTATTGGAATTATCCAGGACAACCATACAAGAATGGACATATTGAGAAGTATAACCAGACACTGCAAAATGAATATATTAATTCGCATACCTTAGCTATGGAAGAACCCACCAAATTCAATCATTCTTTAATGAATTATCTAATTTGGTATAATACCAAAAGACCACACTGGTCTTTGAACCTTTTGTCCCCAATTCAATATTTAATTAAACAACATAGATTGTCCGAAATGTTAGGAACTGAAGCAA
>CAYOLB010000152.1:0-10902 GCA_964404675.1 uncultured Atribacterota bacterium
GAATGTCTCCAGGAGGTGATAAGTTCTACAACCCTTTCTGTGATAAGACCTTTTTTAAGGAGCGTCTTAAATATCCTGTGAATAAAGAGTTTCTCAATCAAATCTGTAAGTTCTTCAGGAAATATAAAGATTACTAAGAAAAATATAACTATTAGTACTAATATTTTAAGTTTTACAAATCTGAGCATTTTCATAATTAAAGCTTATTAATCTGTAAAAATGCTAAGCACTTTATATTCTTCGCCGGTATAATAATCCCTGAATTTACTGTCCTGTAATCTTATATATTTGCCAACTATGTTTTCCAAATCCTCTATGCTTTCCAGGTCCTTAAAATCAAGATTTAAGTGATCGCATACAAAATATCCGACGCTCTCGTCAAAATCCAAATTATAACTTTCAAGGTCATAGGTTATCTGGTAATCCTTGACATCTTCAAACTTGTAATTATCTGTACCATTCCCAAATATTGGTTTTTTAAACTCCTTGTCTACAATGAAAAATATTTTATTTTTCCTAATAATCTCGATTTTTCCTTTATAGGATTTAACATCTATTATTTTAGGCTCCGCAATATCTTCATACATCAGCACTTCCTGGCCGGTATTTTCATCCTTTACAATAATTTTTTTCATTTTTACAACAATCTCGTTTCCATCTTTATCTGTAAATGTTTCAGATATCAGTTCAGGTTCATCAGCATATTTTTCATTAGCTTCAGTTAAGATTTCATTTTTAACTGTTTGAAGGTAGATCTTATTTTCTATTTTGCTAATCAAATCAAACTTAATTACAAAAAAGATTCCAATTGCTATACAAATGACAATGACTATGATTATTGTGCTTTTCTTTTTCATAACAATATTTCCTAATAAGCGTTGGTTGAAAGCAATATTAATACCGTGTATTTTGTATAATATATCATAATGTTGGTTAAACAACAATTAATTAGTTAATTTTACCCCTCCCTTATATTTATTCTTTACAAGATCGTTTAGGTATTTGATTGAATTTTTTATAGCCCCTATATGCCAACATAGATGTCGCCTCTAGGTAATAGATAAAAGGAGGATGACAATGCCTTATTCCAAGTCAGTAAAGGTAGGAATCCTAAAGAAGGTCCTGCCACCAGAGTCAAGGAACAGTGCTGATGATTTTTTGATGTGATATCTAAAAGGTATGAAAAAGGATCTATAATTATTACCACTAACAAGACTTTTGAGTAATGGACGGATATTTTCTCTGATACTGTACTTGCATCTGCAATAATTGATAGAGTGGTTCACCACTCAGTTGTTATTAAGATAAATAGTAAAAGTTACCGTAAAAAAGATATCAAAAAGGAGGAAGGGAAAGCATAAAAATTTTTTGCTTAAGCTCTGGAATTTTCGTGACCATAGAGTCTGGAATTTTGATTGACTTTGAGGGCCTCTGCGGCAAGGTATTTAAAGCAGAGGCTCCTGAAGGGATAGGTGATGAAAAATATGATAGCGGTGCCGGGGCCATTGTGGCCCTATTAAAGTACGGATCGGGACTACCCTTTAACCGGCTGGAAGGTCTACAGGAAAGCCTGGGGATACCGCTACCGGCATCTACCCAGTGGGAGATAGTGGAGGAGGTGGGCCGGAAGATAGACCCGGTATACAGGGAGCTTGTGAGCCATGCTGCCCAGGGAGACATCATATATAATGACGATACGGTGGCAAAGATACTGGAGAAGATTCAGGCGGCTGACGGGGACAGAAAGGGCCGCAAAGGTATTTTTACATCAGGCTTTGCCTCAACCTCCGGCAACAGAAAGATAGCTCTTTTTTTTACCGGCCGCAATCATGCCGGGGAGAATATGAATGATCTTCTGGCAAAAAGAAATAAAGAGCTTTCTCCGCCTATACAGATGTGTGATGGGCTCTCAAGAAATGTCCCAAAAGACTTTAAGACCATACTGGCTAATTGTAATTCCCATGCCAGAAGGAAGATGGTTGATATAAATGTGGCCTTTCCCAAAGAATGCGAGTATGTATTGAAGATCTTTGAAAAAGTATACAAAAATGATGCCCATACAAAAGAGGCTGGCATGGATCCAGATCAAAGATTAAAATATCACCAGGATAATAGCAGCAAACTGATGAAGGATCTAAAGGACTGGCTGACTTTGCAGATAGAGCATAAAAAGGTGGAGCCAAATTCTTCCCTGGGTGATGCCATATCATATATGCTGAAGCACTATAAGGGGATGACGTTATTTCTCAGGGTGCCCAAGGCGCCTCTTGACAATAATCTCTGCGGGAGGATTTTAAAGAAGGCTATCTTGCACCGGAAGAACTCGCTTTTTTACAAGACCGAGTATGGCGCCTATGTGGGGGACCTATTTATGAGCCTTATCCATACCTGCAGCTTTTGCGGAGCAAATCCTTTTGAATATCTTAAGGCCCTTCAGGAAAATTCCTCATCGATCTTAAAAAATCCGGAAAAATGGATGCCCTGGAACTACAGCCAAATGCTACAGGCTGAGGGACAGTAACCAACCTGGATTATGCAAAAAATCTGATTTATGGCTGGAATCCGGTGGATTTTTAAGGAAAATATTCATCGGCACATGCTTGCCGGAAGGACACGGACAATTAATAAAGTATGTATTGAATTTTGCCACCTTTTTTAAAATGATTAACCATACTTTACTAAGCCAACATCAATTAAAACCCTGTAAACCAGAAAGCTTGGAGACTGATATTTTAATAACTCTTTCCACAGTATCAAAATTTGAAATAATCGTTTAAAATTGATCTATTCTATTACATCCTTCAGGTTTAAGTTATCACTGCCCTCAGAGGCCCATATTTCTGAAAGGGTAGTTTCGGGCTGGGAGGTTTCACTGCCTACCACATCTTCAAGGCTGGGATGGGTAGTTTGGCCTTGGTGATAATGAGTGGGGGTATGTGAAGATGTGCCTGTAAACAGGAAATCCAGGCCTACCGCTTCTATTACAGTGGCTGCCAAAAGGGCCACTACAAACCAGAAACAGTCGCTTTTAATATAATCGGAAAAACCGCCGCTTGTAGCCCCCGAGCAATTATCAACTATCTTTTGCCCCAAACTGTATATTATATGCAGCATTATTTTTTATAACCCTTAGTTGCTAAAATATTATAAACATGCAATGTCTTAAAAAAAGAAGCCTCACTTTTTTTAAGTACTTGTTTTGCCTGTGGCCTTTTTGCCAGCCAGGAGAATAAATTGTACAGGTCTATTATCAGCATCGCTGCTAGAAAAACTAGAAATATCCAAGGGGTAACCAGACCGCCTCCCAGCTTAAGCAAGGCCTTGGTTCCATTAGCATAATATGAATTCAGCAATGCATGCTCCACTGAAACCCAGATATAAACAAGTGCAGGTATGGCCCATACCCATTGTTTTTTTGTTTTTCTCTGAATGTAGAATGCTATTCCAAGGGCCATCCCTACCAAACCGGTGGCTGCTGCGTGGCCAATATAGCCAAAAGCCCTTCCATTCACCATTATCCCCAGGGCATCAGGAAATAAATATAGGCCTCCTATGTGGGGACCATAAGTAAAGGGAAAGCTTACCTCTCCCCAAAAAGTTTTTTCAATTATGCTGAAACCGGAGCCGGTAAGAACTGACAGTATTAGAAAATCAGAAGCATTGGGGAAAGACTTCCGTTTTTTATACAGCAAGTATACCGCCAATGCTATCGGCAGTAGCTTAAACAATTCTTCAGCCGGTCCTATTATCCAGCCGTTAATAAGAGCGCTTCTGACATCAGCCCCAACTATGGCCAGAAACTTATAAAGAAAAAAGGTTAGGATACCGCTTATCAGTATGCCCTGAAAGAAAACTGATAGCATCCTCTTAAAACCTATGGTCCTGGTAAAAAGAGTTAAAATAATCATCTCTACCAAAAACCAGAGCTCCAGCCAGAAATTGCTTTTGCCCTTCACTATAAAATAGATAAAAATAAATAATAAACTGGCCGCCCAAACCCATAGAAACCATTGGGGCAGTCTTCGTAGCTTTAAGTTATTGTTGATTATTGACTTTATTTTTTCCATGTTCGTAATATTAATACATATATAAAAGTATTAACCTGCGGAAACAAAGGTATTAACTTATTTAAGCATTAAATTAGTTTTTTAAACTTTCTCATTATTTTTATCCTTATTAATTTTATAATTTATATGCATTGTCTATTGCAATATATACAACTATTCTTCAAAACTCATATCATCATCTTCCTCTTCTGCAGATTCTATCTGATTATCCCCGGCTTCTTTATCTTCACCAATAGCCGTTTTCAGCTGGTTATTATTGGCCCGATTTTTATCATTTTTAGTCATCCTTTCTACATTGCCTGAAAAGATACCACCCTGGTTTATTATTAGGGAATCTGTCTTTATGCTGCCGTCTACCAATCCGGTCTCCTTTATCTCCACCTTTCCTGAAGCCTCCATAGATCCCTCATATCTTCCCAATATCTCTGCATCTTTGGTTTTAATATCTGCATTCACATGACCATCTTTCAATATCGTGATCTGACCATTTATGTTCATGGAGCCCTTTACCCCACAGTCAATCTCTATAGACTCTGATATTTCGAAGTTACCTTCAATACTAGCAGAATCACCTTTTATTGACATAAGGGACCTAGATTCACCAGATGAATTAAGATCCCTTGAATCAATATTTCTTTCTTTTTCTTCACCATTAAACATTTTTTCTACCTTTCTTATTTATAAATATTATATTAATTGTTTTTAATTATATTTACATGATCATAAAGTTCACTAAAGACATCCAGAATGTTCTTTGCCGCTTCTGACCGGGGGTAGGATAAGAATACAGGTTTTTTCTCTATTGATATTGAACTCTGGAATGCAGATAGGTATCTTATCCTTTTTTTTATTATGTCAAATTCCTTGCTATATTTGTTGGTAATACTCATTAATCCATCTTTTGATGTCATTTTCCTTTTTTCATAGCCATTTACAAGGATGCAATTAATCTTTATATTCACATAATACTTTTTATTAAGGTTCTTTATTATCTTCTTCAGGTAATCAATATCCAGAAATGAATAAAAATCGGGTCTTATAATTATAATTATATTCATGGCATATATAAGGGATACCGAAGAAAGAAGGGAGAAGTTGGATGGGGAATCAATTAGCACATAATCATAGTCTGTGTGATCTACTGTGTCTTTAATAAGGTTTTTAAGTAAGATATTCCTGTGACTTGATCCAGACCGGGCACTAAATTTATCTGATTTTTTCATTAGGGTATCAGTTAAGTACTCTTCTGCCAGGGAAATATTGTTTGACGAGGGAAGAAGGTGAATGCGGTCATTCACTTCAATAACATAATCCTTCAACCTTATTTTTCTACCTTTTATATGATCAGTAAGCATCCTGTCAAGGTTTTTTTTCTCCTTATTCTCAGTGCCTAACCCAAAGGACTGTACAAGATTTATTTGAGGATCAAAGTCTAAGAATAATATTTTTTTATCTTTCATTTCTGATAGATACCAGCCATAATTAAAACATATAGTAGTCTTTCCTGTCCCTCCCTTACTATTATAAAATACTATTTTCCTCATTTTATTTTTATCCATTCATTAAAAGTATTATATAGACTTAAATTAAACAGTTACGGAATTATCTCCTTAAAAAGGGGTAATTCCGAGTAGTCATGTAAAAATCTCTCTATATCAATTTCACATGTTTCTCGTTTATCTTCCGGATAATTATGGTTTAAGCTCTGATAATAAGATTTTTCCTTTATTAAAGCCCCTTTTGTGCCAGACCTCATCTGGTGCCAGGTATCACACGGTATTGATATCTGGTCCCCGAGGTTGAGAATTCTATAGTAATCATCAGGTCCAAGAATATGTAGATAGACCTTCCCCTTTATTACTGCAATATTTCTAATAGTATTGTTATGCTTGTGTAGCATACACTCATGTTCTGGAGACATCACTATCTCGGCAACAGACTGCTCGTATCCTATATTGATAAATCTGAAGGAATCCCCTTTGCCCAGATTGTGAAGTATATAATCGGGTACTTCAATGCAGCCTTCTTCTACTCCGTTTACATTTACTTCAGCTTTAAATAACCTCACTGCACTTAATAAACGTATTGTATTTTTAGTTTTATACTCTTCCATATGATCTAAATAAATAAATTTTTTTTAATAGTGTTCCTACCACTCTTCATCGTTGATTTTTTCATTATTCTTATTGCTGTTCTCAATTAGCATTTTTGCTATAGTGATTTCTGCTTCTTTCTTTTCCTCTTCTGTATATATCTTTAGGTCTGCTACCAGTATACTATGTTTGGTGATGCATATGATTTCACCCATATGCTCTTCCAGAATTTTTGTAAGGTTCACCCGAAGAGAATTTGTGTCTAGCTTTATTATGCCGTTTTCTTTTTTTATAACACTCATTGGAAATTTAAAACATTTTGTAAATTAACATATCAACATAAAAATAAAATAAGTTAATAATTATTTAATAAATACTATTATTTATTTTAACTTAAATATATTAATTTAATTATGAATATTGTAAAATGTCTGTAAAATTATTATTAAATAAGATACCTTTATAGCAAAACGATACCTGTTCATTTAGTTAATTCTACCCCGAACTACATTTGTTAGCTTACATGTTATTTGTAATGTAGATCATGCCTCTTGCGCTTTCCTGGTGTTTAAAGAATGTAGCAGCCTTATTACGTCTATCCCTTAGGATTTTATTGGAGAACCTGGATACAAAATTGCATGGCTGCACAAAGATTGCTCTGGCGGTAGAAAATTTGGCTAAAATCGACTTATTATTTAATGTCCCTGATTAATTGTATTTATTTCTTCATGAGAATATTCAAATTATTGCTGGTTCATCACTTTAATTTAAAAACAATTATGGAGTGATGCCAAATGAATACTTCTATTAAGGTTTATTAAACCTATAGCCAATACCCCTGATTGTTTCAATATATTTATTTTCTCTATCCTGTATTTTTTTTCGCAGGGCTGCTACATGTACATCCACTGTCCTTGTGTCAATTTCTGAATTAGTAAACCATATCTTTTTTAAAAACTCTTCTCTTGTTAATATTCTGTTAGGATTTGTCAGAAAAAAGAAAAGTATATGATACTCTTTAGCACTCAACCTAATCTTTTTTCCATTACTCTTTAGCTGTTTTAAAGAAAAATCAAATTCATTTTCTCCAAATCTAATACTTTCAGAATCAGCAGGAAACATATACCGTTTTTTTGCAATACTGTTTTTGATCCTTGCTACCATTTCCCTGGGCCTTACAGGCTTTATGATATAATCATCAGCTCCAAGTTCCAATCCGACTACAACATCTACCTCTTCATCCTTACAGCTTGCAATGATTATCGAAACCTGATTATACCTCGGGTTCTTATACATCTTCTTTAAAACATTGATACCATCCATATCAGGCAGTTTCAGATCCAGAATCAATACATCGATATCGGTAGTCTCTAAGACCTTCAGCCCGTGGGAAGCAGTATTGGATACTAGTACTTGAAAATTTTCTTTTTTTAGCACCGATTCATAAAATTTTACACTTGTTGGGTCATCTTCAACAATAAGGGCTCTATATCTCTTATTTTTCATACTTTAAAAGGATTATAATAATAAATAAATGGTTTATTATTAAAAAAGATAAAAAATTCAACCATAAGTATATTTAATTACTTTTTTTTGGGACTGACAGGGCTTCTATCTGCGCATCTATTTTTTCGATTAAATACAGGGCCTTCTTATTTTTTTTCTCTCTAATAGACCTTTCAGCCTGAACTACGCTATTATAAATATTATTTGCCCTTATATTTGCAGAGGCTCCTTTTAACCTGTGCAGAAGTCTGCCCGCATCTTCCATCTTACCCTTATTGATCTTCTCTCTTATCTTTTTAATCAGAGTCATGTACTGTTCCGTAAATATATCGACCAGATCCTTGCATGTCTTTTTATCAATCTGGGTTTCTCTCATTAATGTAGAAATGCATATAGATCTATCATCAAATTTTTTACCAAAAATTTTCTTTTTTGCCGGAATTTTTTTTAGTATATCTATTACCTTCTCTATATCTATGGGCTTGGTAATATGGTCATTCATGCCAGCTTCAATGAAATTACTCTTATCCCTTTCTGATGCAAAAGCTGAAACTGCCACTATTACTGGATAATCTTTGCTATTCATCATTTTTCGTATCTTTTTTGTCGTAGCAATTCCATCCATCTCCGGCATCCTTACATCCATAAATATTATACTGTAATCTTTTCTTTTTACTGCTTCAATTGCTTCTTTTCCGTTTATAACAAGGTCACATTTCAGTTGTATTTTTTTTAGTATTTCCGTAAAAAGTCTTGAACTGGTCTCATCATCTTCAGCTAAAAGTATATCAAGGTCCGTTTCTATTTTTTCCAGTATTCTTTTTCTTTTTCTTTTTTCTATTTGATCTAAATCATCTATCTTTTTAAGCTTCACTGAAAAACTTACTTTTGTCCCCCTGCCCTTCCTGCTTTTAATACATATATCTCCGCCCATCTTCTCAACCAGCCTTTTACAAATAGGAAGGCCCAGGCCGAGTCCTTTTTCACTATTATATAAATATTCTTCTGTTGCAAAAGGTTCAAAAATTCCATCTAGTGTTTTTTCTGAGATACCCACACCTGTATCTTTGACAGAAAAATCAATCACTGCTTCCCTGCTGTTCTCACTTCTTGTGCTCCCCGTGATAAAGATATTTCCTTTTTTAGCAAATTTTACTGCATTTCCGACAATATTTGAAAAAACCTGTTTAAGTTTTTCAGTATCTCCTACTAAAAATCTATGGATAGAATCATCAATATTAATTATTAGTTTTAGCTTCCTATCTCTTATGTTGCTGCTAAATATTTTAGAAACTTCATCTATAAGCTGGAATAAATCAAAAGGCTCTTCTTTCAATATAATAGTTCCGCCTTTGATTCCTACAAAGTCAAGGATCTCATTTACGAAACATATAAGAGATTTGTTGCAGCTATCAATATCGTTTACAAACTCTTTCTGTTTACTATTTAGTGATAGGTCTTTCAGTAGTTCCAGATAGCCATTAATGCCATTAAGGGGTGTCCGCATCTCATGGCTTAAGTTAGCAAGGAATCTGTCTTTAGACAAAATTATTTTTTGGAGTTTTTCACTTGATTCTTCTTCATTCTTTTTGTACTTGCAGAGAATGATACCAGCTGCAATCATGCTTGCAAAAACCTTTATTGTGGATATTTCTGCCAACTCCCATTTTCTTTTTCTTCCAACATTATCAAATCCGAAATAACCTATCAGTTCTTTCCCGTGTGCAAGAGGAAATACTAGAAGTGTTTCTACCTGCTGGCCTTGAAGTATTTCTTTTTCATTACTGGCTTCAGCTGGTAAAAGATCTACATCGGGGATATCAATATAATCACCTTTTTTAAGCTTATCGATCCACCAGGGTACAATTTCAGAAGGAACATTCTGCGGATTTTTGATTTGAGGTTCTATCCCTTCATTACACCATTCGTTTGTATTACTTGAAAACTTTAAGTCTTCAGAAAAAGTAAAGACATAACTTCTGTCCACATCATAGAAATTGCCTAGAATATCAAGAATTTTGTCAATTGATTTATAAAGATTATCAGGGGATAAATTTTTTAAAGATTCAGTACTGATTTGAATTGCAATCTTTAAGAGGTCTTCCCTCTTTTTCGATATTTCCTTTAGCCTGACTAATTCTGTTATATCTGTCATCGCTGTTAAAAGTGTTCTACCAGATTGAGTTCTAATCGGTATACCGCTAAAGAGTCCGTTAAGGATATCGCCTTCTTTAGTCCTTACACCTACTTCTACGTTTTCAGCTTTGCCTTCTTTCTGGATTTTATCCGCTATTTTTTCTCTATCACCATAATTTATAAATAATTTCAATTCACTACTACTCTTCCCCATCACCTCGTTACGCGAATAACCTAATATTTTTAAAAAAGAATCATTTACATCTATAAATCTTCCTGTCTCGATACTGCTTATAGCCATTGGTGTGGGATTTATTTCAAAATATTTTTGTAATTTATCTAATAGTTCCTGTGTTTCAGAAAGATCGGTTGAAATACCAAAAATACAATCCTCGCCAAACCACTTTGCGCGCCATATCTTTGTCTCTACAGGGATATATGAACCATCTTTTTTCAAAAGGGGAATGTTACAGTTTTTTTTATTGCCTTTTAGCATCTCGGCAAAGATAGCTTCAGCATCTTTTTTGTATTCATCTGGATGAAAGTCTATTACTCCCATTCCCAATATATCTTTTCTAGAATACCCAAGTCTGGAAAAGACTGCATCATTTACGAATATTACTTTTCCGTTTTTTTCAGCAACAAAAAATAATACGTCAAAGCTGTTAAGCAATCTCTCTATGTCAGTTATATTTTTCATTAAATTAAATAGATAAATTTTGTTTAATAATTTAAATATAGATACATTTTAACAAAGTTTTATTATAATATAAAATAATTAATTTATATATATTTTGCTCTTCCATTTCCTTTATATTATTATAAAATATATCATGATAATTACTTTTTATTCTTCTGCTAAACCACCAGACTTCAGTCTTGTGGTGGATAGGTAAGAAAAATAAATGTAAAAAAAGACCATGTTCACATATTTATAGTAATACCACCGAGAGTTTCAGTTGCCAATACAGTATGGTATATGAAGTCAAAAAGTGGAATCAATTGTGATTTTTCACCACCTTTGTACCACTAATAGCTAATTTTTTTCACCACCTTTGTACCACTTTGAAAGGATTTTTTTCAGGGGCTTTGTACCACCT
>CAYOLB010000153.1:0-1545 GCA_964404675.1 uncultured Atribacterota bacterium
AAGATGAGTTTATAGTAAAACTGGAAGGGAAAAAGTACAACGTAATCTTAGATGATAAATATTGGCAGGAATTAACTGGAGGTAAAATATCGAAAGAAGAATTAATAGAAAAATCTTTTGATTTTTTACTGGAAAGGGAATCCAAAGAATCAATTCTTTCCACATTTGATTTAAGGGTTATTGAGAAATATTTTCCAGAGTATGAACAAGAAATAAAGAAATAAAAAAACAGAAGGCAATTTTCCTAATAATTGTTGTTATTCTTAAAAATTAACCTTTTAATGAAAGGATGTAGGAGTTTATTACAATTCAAGGTAAATAAAGGTTTTACCATAAAAATATCAAGATAAGTCAGATAATTATTTTACCACTGAAATCCAAAAGGTGATATTGCTTGGAAATATTCAGTCAAAATATTAAGAATAAAGCATCACCAGAAATAAGCAGAAAAAGTTAAACCTCTTTTAGAGGTTCTTAAAGCTACCTGCTTTGCGGGTGCGGTATTTACTATGGATACAAAATTAACCATAGGTTAGATCTTGCAAGCCACAAAAATTTTATATGCCTTCCAAAAATATGAGTGTGTTATGTTTATTTTACAATTCGCTAAACAACGAATGTCTAAAAACGCATCGGTGTATAAGCTATCAACTAATCAGAAAAAGTATATAAAATTATTGATTTAGTGCTACAATATTATACATATAAAACTATACTTAGAAGGAAATGTCTGTGAAAAAAATTTTTCCTTTATTGTTTATACTTATTATTATGACCCCAATCATGTCAGCCTCCTGTAATGCCATCAACAATAGTATTAATTGGACAGAGGATGAAATGGCTTTTATGGATGAGCACCCTGTTATTCGGCTTGGCGTAGATCCGAAGTTTGTACCGTTTGAGTTTTTTGATGATGATAAGGAGTATAAGGGCATCGCTGCAGATTACCTGTCATTAATCAGCGAAAAAACCGGTTTAGAATTTGATATTGCCAGAGATTTAACCTGGCCGGAGGCCTACGAGTTGGCATTGGCAGGAGATGTTGATGCCCTCCCTGCAGTGTCCAAAACAGAAGAAAGGGAACAGTATTTTCTTTTTTCCCAACCCTACTATCATTTCAAACGTGTCATTGTAACCCGGGATACAGAAACTGATATTGCTGATATTGACGATCTGGCAGGACTGACAGTAGCAGTACAAAGAAACAGTTCGCATCACAGCTATCTATTATCCTTTCCAAGTATAAATTTAAGCCTATATGATTTTGTTGAGGCAGCATTAGCCTCAGTTGCAACAGGTAGTGAAAGAGCCTTTGTCGGGAACCTTGCTACTACAAATTATCTGGTTCATTCCAATGCGCTGACCAACTTGAAATTTATTGTGTTTGAAGCTGAGAAAGAGCAATCCCTGCATTTTGCTGTGCGTAAAGACTGGCCGGAGCTGATCAGTATTATCAATAAAACATTAGATAATATTAGTGATGAAGAGAAAATTGCCATCAGCAATAAGTGGATTGAGTTTAAATCAGAAGTTAACTATGGTCCA
>CAYOLB010000154.1:0-3197 GCA_964404675.1 uncultured Atribacterota bacterium
TCCTTTCACGATAATATACTATAATCAGTATAACACAACAACGGTATATAGTAAAGTAAACCATGTTAGAATAGTATAATAATAGATAATACGGTATAAGGATAGAAACATAACATTTCATAATAGAACAATTTATAATATAACACTATATTACTATTTATAACTATAATAAACTATAAAGCAATATAGTGTATGTTAGAATAGTGTATTAATACACAATATAGTATAATACTATTAACATATCATTGCATAAGACAATATAACAACATATAACTTTATATTACACTATATAACACTAATAAAGGATAGAATACCTTAATTGAACACAGGGGCAAGACAGCACGGCAGTGCTGGGGCATATCTCCCGCAGGCCATATTTTGCCGGAAAGGCTCTATTACATAATGCGGATACTATCGGACCTTCCCCGAAGGTCAGCGATAATACTACATTATGTAATACGGAAGATATGCCAGCGGATGGATAATAGATAAGCAGTAGATATATATTGATAGATATTTTTTTGAAGGAATAAATATTATATATATCCGCTTCTTGCCCCTGTAGTATAAGTGGTGGTAAAAAAAGATGGCGATCGTGCGGTTATGAGGAATTCATTTGAATTGACAAATTGAATAGCCTGATGACGCATTCCCTATTCCTATAGTTTGCTTTCTTTATATTGTAAGACTATTATTATAACAATAGCATGGTAGTAATTAATATTTAGGAGGTCCCTCACCATGAAAACTTTTATTAAAAAACATTTCTATATTTTCCTGATACTGTTTTTGATATTTACCCTTCTCTTTTCTGGCTGTTCGGGTACCACTATACCTTCAAGCTCTACAAACATTAGCGGTAACTGGACTATGACCAATCAAGTTACATCTACCAATAATCCTATTCATGATGTTGGTGCAACCACTACGGCAAAGTGCAATATTGTTGATAGTTCCGGATCACTTACGATTTATAATTTTGATATTGTCAATCAGGAAATTATCAACTGGAATACCGGCTATGGAACTTTTAAAAACTCTCAAATCACTGCCAATGTCAACGGAAGTTATCTCAACACCTATGGACAGACCGTTTCTAATATTATTTATTTTGAAGGTACGATCGGATCCAGTGGTATCTCTGGAACCGGCACCTGGGTTCAGACTGTCAGTGTAGCCGGATATACCTGGACTTCGTCCGGGAATACAATTTTTATTAAAGGCTAGGCATAATCTTATGAAAAAAGATCCAACTGCTTTGCCTATTATTTACGGTATCATCTTAGTAATATTAGCTATTCTCATATTCAGCATCTTGGGTTTAAACTTTCTTGATATAAAAACAGTTCTTTTTGTTTTCATCTTTGCATTCACCTTTTATATCTTGTTAACAAGTAAATATTGACTAAATTATCTTTTAGAAGAATCCGGTCCGACTATTTTGAAGGAGTTTTTATAATGTTTGAATATGATCCAACAATAAATATCGGTAATTTTTGGGTAGCTGTCATATTCTGGGTTGTCGTGTTTATTATTGCCATAAATGAAACATCTAATAAAAATAGAAGAGGTAAATAAATCATTTATACCCTTACTAACCCTTTGATGTTCTATTTGGAAAAGTGTTTTTTTGTCAGATTTGTAAGCTTTTGATTACCCCGATTTTTCCCGATTTATCGGTAAAATTTTGCAATTTTCCGTTTCTTTTTTTGGTGTCATGGCGGTGTAGCCCTGGTATAATTTATGGGTACACGGTAGCTACATGATAGGGACATATTTGTATCTAATCTATCTGCAATTTTTGTATAATCTGCGTATAACTTCAGTACTAATTTTTTGGTAGGCCGGTAGGTAATTGCCGGATAACTTTTTTGCAAAATAATTTCTTAATTCCCAAATAGAAAAATCAATAATATTAACGGTTTTCTGGTATTCTGATACCCCAAAATAGTTTCATATATTCCACTATCTTTTTTATATATAAAAGACCTATTATATGTATAATTTGAGTTCTTTTTTTGTTATTTCTTTATTACCTTGTTTTTTCGTACTCCTTTCTAAGGCAATAAAAAAACACCACCAAGAAACTTATTTAAAAGCTTCTCAATGGTGCTCTATGGCACTCTACAATATTTGGTTGTTTAAATTAATTACCTAACTAATTACCTATTTTTGTTTAATCCATTTTATAACCTAAAAATTCTGTAAAGTCTGTTCTTTTTTTATATTATCAGCTATATCTGCTAATTCCTTGCTATCATATCCAATAGCCAAACTTATTTCATAATTATCACCATATAAAATCATTCCAATTACTGTTGTATCATTTTCCCAAGTAGTATGATACTTTAAATGACCCATGCAAATTGCCATTCCCCAGTGTTGTACATCATCTTTAAATAAATCATTTTTCCATATCATTTCATCTATTTTTGGTTCACCATATTTTTGTATCAATAATTCTTTTAATTCTTCATATTCAACAATATAATCGTTATCGTTAGTATGATTATCTAAGTAATGATAACCAGCTCGGTAAAGTTTATCTTCTAAAAAATAATAACCACATAAAAAGTTTTTAATGCCTATTTTAACATTATAGCCTAATATATCATCACTTTCATAATCAAGCTCAGCACTTTCAATTGTTTTAACTTCCTCTTTGCTCATTCCCCAACTTGTTTGTCTAAAATCCTGTGTATAAGCAGTCATTAAAACTGATAAGCAGATTACCCCAGCCAACACTATAATCCACTTTCTTTTGTCCATCTCGACCCCCTTTTAAAATACAAAAATTTATACTATTACTATAAACCTAAAAGGAAATTAAATGCAAAACTTATATCTTCCCTCTATTTAAAAACAGCATAATTTATGGCAAGGGGGAAGCAATTTTTCCTCTTGCCATAAATTATGGACATCCTCTGATTGCATATCTTCAGGCAAAATACTCCGGAAAGGTGTTTTCTTTCGGAGGATTTTTCTGAAGTTATGCTCTTCTGTCTTTCTTTTCTTATTAAGCATTTCTTTTTTCAAGTCAGGGGTCTTCCCTGTTTTGGAAAAAGTAATGCTATTTCTCTTCGGCAATTCTCCCGCCAATCATGGATTTTATGATCCGGCGGGTGTATTGCCTCTTCTCTTTTCTTTTCTTAATACCCTCTTCTATTCCCAGCATGTCCTGAAACTGCCCTGCACGG
>CAYOLB010000155.1:0-5154 GCA_964404675.1 uncultured Atribacterota bacterium
TATATATCTTAAAAATTCAGGATATAGTGCTTTTTTATAATTTTCTATTGTATAGTTTTTAGAAAAAAAAGTAGTTGGAATATCAAACTGCTCATGTTCTGGTTTTAATGAAAAACTAATCATCCAGACAATAGGGAGCAGAATAACAACAAGCATAATCAGATTTATGGCAGTAAATAATATTTTTGAGAATATACTCTTTTTATTTAAACCAGATGACATCAAATCACCCCTGTCCGGCGTAGCTGTCTAATATATAGGATACCGAAAATTAACAATATCAAAACTGAAATCACAGCATATGTTGATGCGAAACTGTATTTTACCTGTGAAAATGCAAGATCATAAATCATTGTAGGGAATATCTCGGTAGCATTGTTGGGGCCTCCATTTGTGGAAACAAATATTATTTCAAAGTAATTAAAAGTCCAGAAAGTAGTCAATAATAATGCCAGTTTGATTATAGATGATATCTGGGGAATAACTATCCAGATTAATCTTTGAAAGTAATTAGCACCGTCGATCATTGAGGCTTCGACCAGGTCGTTGTCAACTCCCTGAAGCCCTGCTAAATACATAACTGCTGAAAATGGGAAACCTTTCCAGATTGCTATAATTATTACAGCAAGCAGTGCAGTATTTTTGTTACCAAGCCATGGGAAATAATTATCAAGCCATCCAAGTCTCATCAAAAAAGAATTTATAATACCTAGTTGTGGGTCATACATTAATTTCCATATAATAGCTGCAACTACACCGGGGATGACCCATGGGATAAGTATCAGACCTCTGATTAATCCCTTTCCGGCAATCTGTTTATTTAAGAGCAATGCTACTGAAAATCCTAAAAGGAACTGGAAAAACACAACAAATGTTGTCCAGATAATTGTGTTTACAATGACTTTTAAAAAAAGAGGGGAAGTAATTATCTTAATGTAATTTTCAAATCCGACAAATTTTGGTGTCGTGGTTATAAAAGAAATATTAAAAAAACTTAAGTAAACCGTCTTGAGCATAGGAAAAAATATTATAGCTGCAAGGACTATTAAAGTTGGTATTATAAAAAGATACGCAGTTAATAAGTTCTTTTTATTCTGTTTCATTTATCATTTAATGATTTTATAATTCTGCAATATTAAAAATTATAAGATTAAACTTATTCAACTATTGTTTTATGAAAGTCGTTTAGATTATATACTTTTCTCGCAGCTGCTTATCATATTTTAATATAATTTTGCATTATAATGTATATAATCAGGGAATGGAGAAAAATCCATTCCCTGATTTAGCAACATAATGATAGACATACTATTGATACAACTCATCCAGTATTGCCTGTATTTCAACATTTGCAGATTCAACTGCTTCTTCAACTGAAGTACCGCTAAATATCTCCTGGAGCATATCCTGCTGTACTTCTGATATTTGCGGATAAGCTGGAGAAATAGGCCTGGGCTTTGCTTTTGCTATACCCTCTATTATTAGGTCGGGGCCTACCCTATCTTTTGCAAATTCTTTAGCAGCTTCTACATTTGCCGGAAGTAGTGAGGCAGTTTTCAGATTAACATCTTTACTTGTTAGAAACTCTACAAATTTAAAAGCCATATCTTTATTGGGGGCATCTTTGTAAATAACCAGGTTCCAGCCTCCCAGAGTTCCTGTTGGATCATGGTCTTCATTAGCCGAGCATACAGTCATTCCCCAGTTCAGGTCAGGATAGTTTACGAGAGTGTCCTGTATTAACTGCGGGAACCAGAAAATAGCTGCCTTCTGTTCTGCAAATAATTGAGTAGTATCTGTCTGGGTCCTGCTTATCGTTCCCTCTGGAGCATAGTCATCCAGGGCTTTATAAAACTTTAATGCTTCAATTACTTCAGGTGAATTTATAGTACTGGTTCTCCCATCTTCGGAAATTACTGTACCACCGTTTGAATAAATATATGAATCAATTATACAAATCGTAGCTTCATCTTTTCCAGCCTGCAATCCGACAGCCCACTGTCCATCTGTTGTTAATTTTTCAGCAGAATCTAGCAAATCGCTCCATTTGACAATAGGAGGATCTTCGGCATCAAGACCCGCTGCTTCAAACATATCCTTGTTATAAAAATTGTAGTACCATACATCAGCATCTATAGGAATACCCCATACCTGGCCATCGTATACGCAGGAATCCCAGCATCCTTCGAAAAACATATCCTTTGAAATCAAATTAGAATTGCTTAAATAATCATCCAATGGAAGTATGGCTCCCGATAGAGCAAATTCTGAATTCCATATCTGATCCACTGCAGAAATATCTGGAGGATTACCACCCTGTACTGAAACTAACAGTTTATCCCTGTATTCTTCATAAGGAATAACATTTAACTTTATTTTTACATTAGGATTCATCTTTTCAAATTCATCAATGGCTACTGAATTGATTTCTTCTATTTTTGCTTCTGACTGCTGGTATGTCCAGTATTGCAGCTCAATAGGTTCGCCCTGTGCTTCTTCGACTCCTGCTTCTTCTTCGACCCCTGCTTCTTCTTTGCATCCAAACAGAGAAAGTGCTGTTATCAAAGATATACCAATTACTACGACCATCAGCCACAAAAATACTTTTTTCATTTTATACCTCTCTTTTGATTTACTTTTTTTACAGTTTTTAATAATATCTCTTTTGAGATTTACTTAGAGCATAAGTTTGGTCAGACAAAACTTTTTCTAAGCAAATCTCATTTTATTCTGTTCATAGTTTAAAACCTCCACTCAAATTATAATTTTAATATTTTTTTATATTATTACGAGACAGGATTGGACCAGGACTTAATGAAGATAAATGTGGAAAAATTTATCGACTCTGTGTATTTTATTATCTCTTTTTGCCAGGGAAGTCCTGTATGGCATGAACTTGCGCTGTTATTGTTTTCAATATCTTTTTTGTATCCCAGGTGCAGTATTATATTTTTTAAAGGTAAATTTTGATGCAATAGTCCAAATATATCTTTTTTAATATTCACCGGCATCCTCAACCCATAATTATCAATTATTTTAAATACAAAGGTGTTAATTTATAAAAGGTATCTGAAACCAGGGCTATTAGAATATAATTTGTCAATATATAAACGTTTATATTTTGTTTAATTATAACAAATCTGCTTTTAATATGTCAATTAAAAATTGCTATTAAGATATTGATATTAAAATATCGGAAATTTTGCAGTAGTTTGTTCATATTGCAATTGTTTTGGTTCATGGGGGATTTAATACATGCTGCTGGAGAAAATCAGTGCAGATTTATGGTCTGAATCTCTATCGGCAGGCTGTAAATCAATAATAGAATTCTGTATAGGGCAGAAGAATTACAAAGCACAGGTGATCAGGATATCTTTTTTGCTTTTAATAATCTTACATATCCCTTGAAAAAGAAATATTCTTCAAAATGGTCAAATCCATAACCGGCCAGTATCACTTTCCAGTCTTTTTCAATAAAATCAAAAGCATAAGGGCATTCAACAAGTTTAAAAGGGATCCTAAAGTAAAAAGGCATCTCTTTCAGCTTGAACTCATTATAATCCAGTATAAAGAATTCCCCATCTTTTTTTAATGCCTCAAATGTATTTTTGATAATATTCTTTCTTTTATTCTGGGGGAATCCATGCAGTACAAAAGAAATAAAAGCTTTATCAAAATGCGTTCTATATCCAAGGTCCTGTTCAATCCTGCCGGGAATTATTATGGCATTCGTAAAAACCGAACATCTTTTATTGAATTGGTCAATCATCTCTTCTGAAATATCAAATCCTACCAGCTCTCCTTTAATAGAAAGCTGCTCCAACATCAAACAGGCATTTCTTCCCGTTCCTGCTCCAAGATCGATTATTTTATTTTCGGGCCTGATTTTCATTAAAGAAATTACTTTTTGAATAAAAAGGGAATACCGGCCAAGCGTTATGGTATTCATTAATGAATCATAATGCTTTGCTGTGAATCCTCTTATTTCTACTCTTGGTTTTGAGTTCATTTTAAAATTTTACTGAAATTCCAGACATACTTTTTTTGAAGCCTGTGTTCGTGTATTATTATACCAGAGATCTCCCTGTCCAATTTAAAGCCTGAATTTAATATAACTTGTTTGAGTTTGCCTGAATCAGTATGTTCCGGATAAACTGAAATTAACCCATAATCTTTTAAAATCCTGTATGATTCTTCTAATAATAACTTTAGTTTTTCATCATAGGCAGAAAAATACCAGAATATATCATATAGAAGTACTATATCTACTGACCCATCAGTCAGGGGTACTGATCTGTCAAACTCCAGTTCTATTATACTTATATTTTTAAGATTTTCTAAATAAAATTTCTCTCTTAATCTGTCAAGTTTATCCTTATTCATATCCATGGCATATACAGTACCATTGCTCCCGGATATTTTTGCGGCTGGTATGGTATAATTTCCTTCGCCACAGCAGCAATCAAAGACTATATCCCCCTTTTTAATACCTGCCTGTCTAAGAAATATTACCCCATATTTATTTACCCATTTATCGGTTTCAGACATTTTTATATGGTAGTCCTTTTTATTTCATCCCTTATTTAATCTTAATAAAATGATTAAGAAATTATTCAAATAATATAAATGATAAATCAAATTTGTATATTATAAAGCAAAAAGGGCAGTCAGGATATTTGAAAGGAGGGTCAATTTAAAGAAGGCCTGACTACCCTTTAAATAAAAAGACGCAGATAATTATTATAAGTTTTAAAAAATTTTAATTTTTTTTATACGGTAAGAAAAGCCTGTGCGCATGCGAGATAAGTAATATAAAAGGCCTTTCCCGGCCTGCGGTATTCAGACATCTAAAAGTACTTGAAAATTCAGGTCTAATAGATTATAAAAAGGACGGGCCCCGGGTAAATTGCAGTATTATAAAAATTATTATTTGATTATAGTAGAATAGGAGCTGGTCGGACAATGAAATTATATCTGGAATGCATACCCTGCTTTATCCGGCAGGCGCTTGAAGCAATTAACATGTTTACGGATGATCAGGATTTGAAAGAAAAGATAATGAGGGAAGTACTAAGGGCGACATCTACTTTTGATGCCGAAAGCATAGGGCTGATGACAAATGCTAAAATACAGAGGATATTAAAAAAATATGCG
>CAYOLB010000156.1:0-15561 GCA_964404675.1 uncultured Atribacterota bacterium
TCGGCACCTTATTTGTGATTTCTTGCGGAAATAGCTCAGCGGTAGAGCATCGCCTTGCCAAGGCGAGGGTCGCGGGTTCAAATCCCGTTTTCCGCTCCATTTTTCCTATAATAATCAAATTAATACTAAATGAGGCGGCATAGCCAAGCGGGAAGGCAGAGGATTGCAAATCCTTCATCCTCGGTTCAAATCCGAGTGCCGCCTCCATGTAAATTTTTAACTAGCGGGCGGTTAGTTCAGTGGAAGAATGCTTCCTTGACGCGGAAGAGGTCACTGGTTCAATCCCAGTACCGCCCACCATTTATTTTTAGAATATTTTATCTAAATGATAGAATATCTAGTTAGAAAGGATAGTTAAAAAAACGTTAATTTGCATAAGGTAAAAATCTCATGTCAGATAGCGTGAGGTTTTTTCTTTTTTAGGGAGGTAGTTGATGAAGGAAAGAAATGTTGTTTCGTGGAATGAGAAAAAGATAACAGTTAATTCTGAATCAACTTTTTATGATGTTATAAAAGCAAATGATTCAGAATTAGCAAAAAAGGCATTGGCAGTAAAGGTAAATGGTCAGAAGAAGGATCTTGCTGATAAACCTAACGAGAATGATGAAATGGAGATTATTACATTTGAGATTAGTGAGGGTAAGGAAATATTTTTCCATAGTTCTTCTCATATTATGGCTCAAGCAGTCCAATTGTTATTTCCTGATACCAAGTTAGCTATAGGGCCTGCTATCGAGGAAGGTTTCTATTATGATTTTGATACCGAACATACTTTTACACCTGATGATTTTAGAACCATAGAAAAGAAGATGAAGGAGATAGTGAGGGAGAATCTTCCATTTCAAAAAAGGACATTAAAAAAAGAAGAAGCCATTGCTTTGTTTCAAAAAAGGGGAGAAATCTATAAGATAGAATTGTTGAATGAGTTACCTGATGAGGAAGTAACAATTTATCAACAAGGTGATTTTATTGACTTATGTCGGGGTCCTCATGTACCTTCAACTGGGAAAATTAAGGCTTTCAAATTACTAAGCCTGGCAGGTGCTTATTGGAGGGGCAATGAGAAAAATAAGATGCTACAGAGAATATATGGGATTTCTTTTGATTCCAGAGATGCTCTGGATAATTATTTGAAAATGATAGAAGAGGCCAAAAGAAGAGATCACAGAAAAATTGGCAAAGAATTAGATTTATTTAGTTTTCAGGAAGAAGGAATTGGATTCCCTTTCTTTCATCCTAAAGGGATGATTATTCGAAATTTATTAGAAAGTTTTTGGAGGGAAGAACATCTCAAACATGGTTATCAGGAAATAAATACACCGATTATACTCAATAAATCACTTTGGATAAAATCCGGACATTGGGATCATTATAAGGAAAATATGTACTTTACAAAAATAGATGGTCAAGATTTCGCAGTAAAGCCAATGAATTGCCCGGGTGGAATCTTGGTTTATAAAAGTAGATTACATAGCTATAAAGAACTTCCATTGAGGATAGCAGAGTTGGGGTTGGTACACCGGCACGAATTATCAGGAGTTTTACATGGTTTATTTCGTGTTCGTTCATTTACCCAGGATGACGCACATATTTATATGAGACCATCCCAAATAAAAGACGAAGTACAACAACTTATTGCCCTTGAGGGATATTTTTACAAAACATTTGGATTTGATTATCATATTGAATTGAGTACCAAACCCGAGAATGCTATGGGTTCAGACGAGATTTGGGAAAAAGCTACTAATAGTCTGAAAGATGCGCTTAATGATAAGGGAATACCTTATAAAATTAATGAGGGTGATGGAGCTTTTTATGGTCCAAAAATTGATTTTCATTTAAAAGATTGCCTTGGAAGAAGCTGGCAATGTGGTACTATTCAATTAGACTTCCTAATGCCGGAGCTTTTTGAACTATACTATATTAATCCCAAAGGGGAAAAAGAACAACCGGTAATGTTGCATAGGACAATATTGGGTAGTCTAGAACGTTTTATCGGAATTCT
Organism: uncultured Atribacterota bacterium; assembly: GCA_964404675.1. Classification (GTDB taxonomy): domain Bacteria; phylum Atribacterota; class Phoenicimicrobiia; order Phoenicimicrobiales; family Stramentimicrobiaceae; genus CAZWUL01. Next base: position 2,006 of record CAYOLB010000156.1, read on the forward strand.
TATTGAACAATATGCTGGATCTTTGCCTACCTGGATTGCTCCTGTTCAAGTTCGGCTGTTACCAATAGCAGATCGACATATTGAATATGGTAAAAAATTAGAAAAAATACTTTCTGAAAATAATATAAGGGTAGAGCTGGATGAGAATAATGAAAAAATAGGGGCCAAAATAAGAGATGCAGAGATACAGAAAATACCTTATATGTTGATTTTTGGTGATAAAGAAATCAGTGGTAATATGGTAAATATTAGAAAACAGGGGAAAGGTGATCTAGGTCCTTCAACAATGGAGCAATTTGTAAAAAAACTAAAAAAGGAAGTTGAAGAGAAGTTATTGCCCTGATTTGTACTTTACAGTATTTTTTAAAAAAATTGAATAAATAACAACAATGTTGACTAAAAAAAAACAATATGCTATAGTCTTTTATCAGATAATTAGAAATACATTATTTAAAAAATGAAATTTAAAAGGAGGAATTTGAAATAAAGTCAAAATCTGAATTTCGCGTGAATCGTGAAATTAAAGCCAAGAAAATACGTTTAATTAATCATGATGGGGAACAACTTGGCTTGGTGGATCGAGAAACAGGATTAGAAGAAGCACAAAAGAATAATCTTGACCTGGTGGAAGTCTCCCCTGATGCCAACCCTCCTGTTTGCCGCATCATGGATTATGGAAAATACCGGTATGCTGCTGAAAAAAGGGTTAGACAAGGGAAAAAAAGGCAAAAGACAACTACTCTAAAAGAGATAAAAATGAGACCCAATATTGGAGAACATGATTATGAATTTAAAACTAAGAATATACACAAATTTCTTAAAGAAGGAAATAAAGTCAAGGTTACAATAATGTTTAGAGGGCGGGAGATGAAATTTATTGAAGTCGGTCGAGAGCTTTTAGATAGAATAATATCAGAAACTAATGAAATCTCCAAGGTTGAAAAAAAACCGAAATTAGAAGGAAGGAATATGACTTTAATTCTTATTTCTAACAAGAATACTTAAAAAAGAAAGATTATACTTAAAGGTTAACGGAGGGTTAGCAAATATGCCGAAAATGAAAACACATCGTGGTGCAGCGAAACGTTTTAAAGTAACTGGGACCGGTAAGATAAAACGATCAAAGGCTTATAAAAGTCATATATTAACTAAAAAGACACCAAAAAGAAAAAGGCAATTGGCCAAATTAACTTTAATTGATAAAAGTGATAGCAAACGAATTAAACGGTTGCTACCTTATCAATAAATAATAGCTGAAATTATAAAATATATTCATAATATTTAAAAATAGAAATCCAGGAAACATAAAATAGTTGATATAATTAATGATATTAATGAGGAGAAATTATTATGCCAAGAGCGAGTAATAGTGTTGCATCTAGAAATAGGAGAAAAAAAATTCTAAAATCTGCCAAAGGATACTGGGGTGGGAAAAGCAAATTACTTAGAACTGCCAAGGATGCAGTCAGGAAATCTTTGTCCTATGCTTATCGTGATAGGAAAGCCAGGAAGAGAGATTTTAGAAGATTATGGATTACCAGAATTGGTATTGCTGCAAAAAAAGAAGGCATTTCTTATAGTAAACTGATAAAGGGATTAAAAGATGCAAATGTTCAGCTAAATCGGAAAATGTTATCAGAAATAGCCGTTCGACATGAAAAGGCTTTTTCTCAATTATCAGAGATAGCCATGAGTGGCGACCAGAAATAATAATCTATATCTGAATATATAAATAAGCAATACACATTATTGATATAATTGATATGAAAGACAGTAAACAGGGCTATTGATTTTTGAAAGAAGAATAGTCTTGTTGAATTTCACTTTCATAATTCCGACTGAAAGAAAAGTAAGTCTGGACGGGGTTTCCGTTAGAAATAATCGAGTTTGGACTTGAGTTAGTATAAGTCAAAAAGGGTGGTAACGCGGAGAAGTTTATAATTTTCGTCCCTTTAAAGGGGAAAATTGTAAACTTCTTTTTTTATAAGGAGGTATTTCTTGAAAAAGAAGATAATTAAATTGCAGGAAGAATTTAATCAAAGAATTGCCGTGATAAAAAATAATGAAAATTTGGAAAAAATAAAAAATGAATATATAGGTCGAAAGGGCTATTTAACTCAAATGTTAAAAGAAATTGTAACGCTCCCAAAAGAAGACCGACCTGAAGTTGGCCAATTAATGAACAAGGTTAAAAAAAATATCCAACAAATTATTTTTGAGAAAGAAAAGTCTTTGGTAGAACGCCAAGAAAAGTCTAAAGAGATGTTTGATATTACAATTCCTGGTAAAAATTTTAAAGTAGGTAGTATACACCCTATTGACTTAATCTTGGAACAAACAAAGGAAATATTTTTGGGAATGGGTTTCCGTTTTGTTGATGGGCCTGAGATTGAATTAGATTATTACAATTTTGAAGGGCTTAACATACCAAAAGACCATCCTGCACGGGATGATCAGGATTCTTTTTATATTACTCAAGATGTATTGTTGAGAACTCAAACTTCGCCCATGCAGGTTAGAACCATGGAAAAACAGCCACCACCTGTTAGAATTATATCTACCGGAAAATGCTATCGTAGAGATTCTATAGATAGCACCCATACTCCCATGTTTCATCAGATTGAAGGACTGGCAGTTGATAAAGACATCACATTCAGTGATTTAAAAGGAGTTATCACCGAATTTTGCCAACAAGTTTTTGGCAAAGATCGGAAAGTAAGATTTAGACCCGGATATTTCCCTTTTGTAGAACCAGGAGCAGAAGTTGATGTATCCTGTGGTTTGTGTAAAGGCAAGGGTTGCCGTTCCTGCGGCTATACAGGATGGCTTGAAATAATGGGGGCAGGTATGGTACATCCGAATGTATTAGAAATGGCTGGATATAATTCTGAAAAATTAACAGGATTTGCTTTTGGTATGGGTGTGGAAAGAATTGCCATGCTTAAATACGGTATCAATGATATTCGTTTATTTTTTGAAAATGATTTGCGATTCTTAAGCCAATTTAAATAGTTTTTAATACAGATGAGGGGAGAGAGATATGCAGGTATCTTATAATTTGCTAAAAGAATATGTCGATATTAATTTAACACCCGAAGAATTAGCAGACAGGCTTTCTATGAACGGGATAGTTGCTGAACATAAGAAAAAAATATTTGAAGGGATAGCAGGTGTTGTTGTTGGGGAAATAAAAGATATTATCCCCCATAGCCAAAATGATAATTTAGTTATTTGCAGTGTAGATATCAAAACTCAGCAATTAGATGTTGTTTGCGGGGCCAAGAACATGAAAGCTGGAGACCGAGTTCCATTCGCAATGGATTCTGCTATTTTACCAGGGCTGGGAGCAATTAGAGAGAAAAAAATTCAAGGATTTTTATCAAAAGGTATGATTTGTTCAGCTTCGGAGTTAGGACTAGAGAAAAGTAAATCACCAGGTGTATTAATTTTAGATGCTAAGCTTCCTATAGGTGAAGAGTTATCCAAACTAGATGGTGTCGGAAATGATGTCATATTTGATTTTGAAATATTTTCAAACCGACCGGATTTAATGAGTATAATTGGAATTGCTAGAGAAATTTCTGCTTTCAGTAATAAAAAATTACATATCCCGGAAATAAAAATTGCTGAAATAGATACTAATATTGATAAAGAAATATCTGTTGAAGTACAAGATGAAGATTTATGTCCTAGGTATACTGGTAGAATTGTAAGAGGATTACAAGTTAAAGAATCTCCTTTTTGGCTAAGATGGAAACTATTTTTATTGGGTATTAGACCAATAAGTAATATAGTTGATGTTACTAATTTTGTGATGATGGAAACTGGACAACCTCTTCATGCTTTTGATTTGAACTATATAAATGGCCATCAAATAATTGTTAGAAGGGCATATCCTGGTGAAAGATTCAATACCCTGGATGGTGCTGAGCGAAAATTAACAGAGGAAAATCTGGTTATTGCTGACCAGGAAAAGGCAATTGGTCTTGCCGGGGTAATGGGTGGAGAAAATTCAGAAATAAAAGATTATACCAGGGATGTCTTTTTAGAATCAGCTTATTTTAATCCGGTAAACAACAGGAGAACTAGCAGATATTTTTCTTTAAGGACAGATGCCTCAAATCGTTTTGAAAAAGGAGTTGACCCCGATGGACAGATTTATGCCTTAAACAGAGCTGCCTCTTTAATCAAGCAGATAACGGTTGGAGATATTCTGGCTGGCATTGTTGACCAGCGTAGCAAAAAAATAAGCAGTAAAAAAGAGATTACATTAAAATTTGATAAAGTAGAAAAAGTATTAGGGATAAAAATTGCGAACACTGAGCATGAACAAGAAGAGAGAATAGTAGATTTATTAAAAAGATTAGAGTTTAATATTATCCATAAAGACAACAATTCAATAAAGGTAATACCTCCAAGCTTCAGGGGGGATGTCCAAAGAGATGTTGATATCATTGAAGAAATTGCCAAAATATTTGGTTACGACAAAATTCCCTCGACTTTGTTTAAATCAACTGTAGTACAAAAAGGGATAAGTAACACGCAAAAAATAATTAACAGACTTAGTAATGTGCTTGTAGCTTGTGGAATGCATCAGATAATAAGTTATAGCATGATAACCCCAACCTTTTTTGATTGGATGAATTTACCCGATTCACATATCTTACGGGATACAGTTTGCTTATTAAATCCATTGATACAGGATCAAACTGTAATGAGGACTACCTTAATTCCAGGTATGTTAAAGGCAATTCAGTGGAATATTAACCATAAGGTGGAGGAAATAAAATTATTTGAAGTTGGTAAGGTTTTTTTGAATAAGAACAAAAAACCAGATGATAAGCTGCCTTTAGAAAAAGTAAAAGTAGTAGGGGCAATAACTAAAACCAGTAGAGGCAATTTATGGGAAAAAGCAGAGAAATGGGATATCTTTTATCTGAAAGGAATTTTAGAATCAGTTTTTGATAGTTTGAGAATTGATGAGAAAGATGTTGAATATATAGATAGTAACTTCCCTGCATTTGATAAAGAAAAAAATGGAATAATAAGGATAAACAAGAAAGAAGTTGGACTATTCGGTAAAATTTCTCCAAAATTATCTGATATTTTGGATATTCCAGAAGAAATATTCCTTTTTGAGATTGACCTAGATGCTTTATATTCTCAGTCAAAGCAAGGTATTATCTTTAAACCTTTGCCTAGATATCCATCTATTAATAGAGATATAGCAATTATTATTCCAGAAAAAATTGTTGTTGATCAAATAATGAAGACAATTTCAGACATAGATAAAAGACTTATACAAAAGATAGAATTATTTGATATATTTAAAGGTGAACAGATTAAAAAAGGTTTTAAAAGTGTAGCTTTTTCCATAATATTTCAAGCACAGGAGAGAACTTTGACAGATGATGAAGTCGACAAAATGATGGAAAATGTTAAAATACAATTAAGGGATAACTTTCAGGCTGAATTAAGACAGTAGATTTCTTTGAAATAAAAAACAGGAGGAACAGTATAAAATTATTAATTGGGTTGATTTAATAATTCTCATAGTTATTTTGTTTAATATCCTGTTAGGTTTTAAAAGGGGAATTATTGCGGAAATATTGACCCTTTTTGGTCTGATTTCTGCAATTTTTATTGCAATTTTTTGGTATGCCGACTTGAGTTCATTTTTGATAAAACAATTCAAATGGAATCAACCTTTATCAAATATTTTGAGTTTTATCTTGATTTTTGTAGCTGTTATTATTTTTTTCCGATTACTGGAAAGTTTATTGAGTCATATCACTACATTGTTATTATTAAATTGGATTAATAACCTTGGTGGTGCTTTGTTTGGACTTCTTAGAGGAACTATTATTATCGGTTTGCTATTATTTTTAATAAATTTTTTCCCGCTACCTTTAGAGATAGAATATCAGATAAGACAATCTATTTTAGCAGAATATTTTATTGATGGCTTAATCTCTATCTATAATTCTCTAAAAGAATGGCTGCCAAACCATTTCCAATTTGACATTGAATTCATCAAAGAAAGGTTTTATCAGAACATTCAGACATAACATGGTAAAAAAGTTTATGAATAAACATCTTTTTAGTGTATTAGAATATCCTAAAATAAAAAAAATATTAAAAAAAGAAATGTATACCTATCCCGGAATGATTTTTCTAAAAGAATTAGGTCCTTCTGATGATATTTCCCTTATTCAAGAATGGCAAAAGGAAACAACGGAAATGCGCAATATTTTAGATATAGAAGGAAGGCCCCCTTTTATAAATTTAAATAATATTGAAGATGATATGAAACATTCCAAGATTCATGGGAGTATTTTAACAGCTGAGGTATTATTAGGCATTAGCAGAGTTTTAGGATGTCTTTACCTGATAAAAGTTTTTTTAGAGAAATTACCAGCAGATCAATATCCTCTAATTAAGACAAAGATAAATAATATAAAAAATTTTCGTATGGTAGAGAAAGAGATAAAAAGATGTATTGATGAAGATGCAGAAATCTTTGATGATGCAAGTCCTGAATTAAAAAAAATAAAGCAAAGAATAAGAAACATTGAAAAAAAAATACGGGATAAATTGGAACAAATCATTCGAGATCCAAAAAACCGTACCTTTATCCAGGATGATATTGTTACTATACGCCAGAATAGATTTGTAGTGCCGATAAAACAGCAAGAAAAAGGCAAATTTCCAGGAATTATTCATGATAAGTCTGAGAGTGGTGTTACCGTGTTTGTGGAGCCGTTACCTATAGTCGAATATAATAATGATTTAAGAGAATTATACCAAGAAGAAAAAAAAGAAAAATTCAGAATATTACAAAAATTGACTGCTTTAATTGGTCAAAATAGTGAGGATATTTTAAGTTCTTATCAAGAGTTAGGCAAGTTAGACTTAATACTGGCAAAAGCTAAGGTTAGTCTTAAGATGAGGGCAATTGAACCAAAGATAAACAATGAAGGGGCTGTTTATCTGCAGAAAGCAAGGCATCCTCTTTTAAAAGACCCTGTTGTTCCAATAACTATTCAATTAGGTAAAGATTTTGATGCATTGGTTATTACCGGTCCCAATACAGGTGGGAAAACCGTTTCCTTAAAAACTGTAGGCTTACTACATTTGATGGCCCTTTCCGGTATGCATATTCCTGCTGGAAAGGATAGCGAAATTTCTGTCTTTAAGAAGATGTTTGCAGATATTGGGGATGAACAGAGTATAGAACAAAGCTTGAGTACATTTTCTTCTCATATGAAACAGATTATTCAAATATTGGACTCTACCGATGAAAGTACATTGGTATTATTAGACGAGTTGGGTGCTGGTACTGATCCTTCTGAAGGTTCTGCTTTAAGTATGGCAATTCTTGATTTTTTAAGGTTTAAAGGTGGAAAAATTCTATGTACTACTCACCATGACAGTCTTAAGGCGTATGCCTATTTGGCAGACCGGGTTGTGAATGCTAGAGTAGAATTTGATGAAAACACACTACAACCAACCTATGAAATTACAATAGGTTTACCTGGCAAAAGTTGTGCATTTGCTATTGCAAAAAAACTGGGTCTGGAAAACGAAGTGATAAATACTGCTCAAAAATATTTGGAAAAAGAAAAGCTGGATCTGGAGAACTTAATCAGTAAAATGGAAAAAGATAGAAATATAATGGCACTTAACCTGGAAGATTCAGAGAAAGAAAAAAAAGAGATAGTAGAATTAAAGACGGAACTGGAAATAAAGATAAAAAAGTTGGAGAAAGAAAAAAAAGAGATAGTGGTTAATGCATATAAAGAAGCAGCAGAGATTATTTTATCAACAGAAAAAAGAGCTAAGGAAATTATAAATTCCTTGAAAAAAGAAAAAAATAATAATAAATTTACAGATAAAGAAAAAGAATTAAGTGAATTAGGAAAAGACATTAAAAATAGCATTGATTCCCTCGAACCCCTTCAGAAGAAAGAAAAGACTATTTCAGAAGGGGATTATGTCCTGATTAAAAGTATTAATAAGGAAGGGATAGTTATTGAAAAAAACCAAAAAAAGAATCATTGTTTAGTACAGGTTAATCATCTCAAATTAACGGTACCTTTTAGTGATATTCAGAAAGCAGAAAAAACAGATACTAAAAAAGATAATGAAAATAAAATATTTACTGGTATTTCCAATTACCAGTTTCAAAGAGATAGACTCGAGAAAAAAGCAAAATTTAGTAATGAAATAAATATTCGCCAGATGACTGTAGGGGATGCCCAGATTATGGTTGAAAAATATCTCGATGACGCCTTTTTATTGAATGTATCTCCAGTCTATATAATTCATGGAAAAGGCAAAGGAATCTTGAGAGAAAATGTCTCTCGAATACTCAGTAAGATGCCTTATGTAAAATCTTATCGTTATGGAGAGCCACGCGAAGGCGGTGAAGGTGTAACTGTAGTATATTTTTAGTATAGATAGTAAAAAGCGAATTTATTTAACATAATAGTAAACATTGCACAGTACACTCAGAGCAGGTGTCTTTAAAGATATCCAAAAAAGTTTGAGTTTTTCTTATTTTCTTTCATGTCTAAATAAATCTGTTTAATCTCTTTGTTCCAACCTTTTCCTAAGTTCCTCTACCAACGATTGAAGTGTTTCTTCTTTTTGCTCTTCCGGCTGAGTAGTTTCTTCTTGCTGCTTATCCTGTTTTAGTGTTTCGATTTCATCAAGTAGAGGAAATTTCTTCTTAACTTCTATAACTGGAAGTTCTTGTTTTGGTGTTTTTTCACTATCGACGATTATCTGTGGTGATGGTGATACATTTATTTCACCTGGACAAATCTGTTGAGGCTCAGTTCCGGAAATAAAGGCAACTTTTACAGTTTTTTCGCATTGTTTGCCAGGTAATAAGCCAGTTTTAGCACAAACAGTAATTTCTTTCACATTTGCTGGTTTTAGAAAATCCTTAACTGGTTGTTCCTGAAGTGCGCTTACCATGAAATCATGCCATATTGGAGCGGCTACTACACCACCGGTCATTTTATTTCCCAATGATTTTCTATCATCATTTCCTACGTATACAGCGCAAGCCAATTCAGGTGTAAACCCTACGAACCAGGCATCAATGCACTCATTGGTTGTACCAGTTTTGCCTGCAGCAGGTCGGTTAATCTGCGCATTCCATCCTGTTCCCCTTTGAATAACTCCTTCCATTAATTTGGTAAGTGTATAGCAAACATCCTCTGAAAATACTTGCTTGGTTATTGATCTGTTTTGTTCTAGGACCTTACCATCATGATTCTCAATTTTTAATATAGAAATTGGTTCAACATGGGTTCCCATGTTAGCTATAGTTGCATAAGCTGAAGCCATTTCAAGTGGTGTTACTTCTGAAGTTCCCAATGCCAAGGAAAGATCAGCCCTTAAAGAGCTTTTTATCCCAGCTTTTTGAGCATTTTGTATTACATTTCTCACGCCTACTCGTTCTAGTAATTTTACCCCGATAATATTTATAGAGTCTTCGAAAGCTTCTCTAAGTGTGACAAATCCCCTGTATTCTTTTTCATAATTTTCTGGCGACCAGCCATTTTCATATACAATCGGGGCATCTTCCAAAACAAGACTAGGGGAAAGCCCTTTTTCAATAGCGGTTAGGTATACAAAAGTTTTAAAGGCAGAACCTGGCTGTCTATATGCCTGGGTAGCTCTATTAAATTCACTTTCTTCATAGTTTTTACCACCTATCATAGCCTTAATATGGCCAGTTTGTGGTTCAATGGCAATCAATGCTCCTTCTCTATTACTTTTAAAAAATGCTTCTTGTGCTTTTACCTGAAGAGTAAGATCAAGTGTTGTATAAATTTTTAGTCCACCTTTAAAAACCATATTGGCACCGTATTTTTCTAGTAATTGTGTTCTAATATAGCTGGAAAAATGCGGTGCAAATTCTTGGATATCTCTATTGTGATTAAATACAATTTCTTCTTCCCTTGCCTGATTATATTCATTTTCATCAATATAACCCAGGTCAAACATCCTTTTTAATATAACATTTTTTCTATTTAGAGCAGCTTCTTTGTTAATAAAAGGAGAGTAGTAATAAGGCCTTCTGGGGATACCTGCAATTAAGGCACTTTCTGCAATAGTAAGCTCAAAAACAGGTTTATTAAAATATAATTCAGATGCTGCAACAACACCATAAGCCCCATGACCAAAATAAATAAGATTGAGGTACATTTCCAAGATTTCATTTTTTGTAAAAGTTCTTTCAATCTGCAAAGCAAGTAGGGCATCCTGTATTTTTCTAGAAAGTGTTTCTTCTCTGGTTAGAAATGTATTGACTGCTAATTGTTGGGTAATTGTACTACCCCCTTGACCTTGGAAAATTCTTCCACTTTCCTTGATATTCTCAAACATAGCCCTTATAATACCTCGAATACTGATTCCATAATGGCTGTAGAAATAGGTATCTTCAATTGCTATAAAAGCGCTGATGAGGTCTGGCGGAATTTCAGATAAAGAAATTGGTGTTCTGTTTTCTTGGAAAAATTCTGATATCAATTTTCCATTAATATCATATACCTTGCTAGTGATTGGGTTAATGAAATTACTTGTTTGAACAAGGTCTACCATTTTCTGGCTTGAAAAGGAAACAAGAAAAGCAAATGATATTACAAAAGAAAGGGCAAAGATAAATAAAGAAATAAACAATACCTTAGCCAAAAAAGGTTGTTTTTTGTTTTTTTTGTCTTTTTTATTATTTTTTATATCTTTCATAAAAACCTGATCAGTTATATAGTATTAATAATTTTAATATTATATGGAATTAAATATCATTCTATATTATATATTTTATAATTATTTCTTGCTTATATCTATAATATTATATATTTTATAAAGAGTTTTTTCTAATTATCATTTTAATATAAGCTGTCAATCTTTTTAAGTAAACACAAATATGCTATAATTATTAAAGTTTTTTTTCGAAAAAAGGATTTGCATTGTTTAACTCAAATTATATTGTGCGTATTGCCTTAATCACTGCCATATATGTTACCATAAATATGATTTTTGCACCAATTAGCTACGGTCCTGTTCAGATAAGAATGGCTGAAATATTAACTGTATTACCTTTTATTGACCCAGCAGCTATTGGAGGGCTATTTTTAGGGTGTATTTTATCTAATTTATGGGGTGGACTGGGGATTGTTGATGTTATAGGAGGCAGTTTCTGTACATTATTAGCAGCGCTTTTAACATACCGAATGACAAAACCATTTCTTGCTCCACTTCCACCAGTAATAGTAAATGCTTTAGGAGTAAGCCTTTATTTACATTTATTGTTCGAATTGCCATATTGGCTGACAGTATTATATATTGGTTTAGGCCAGATTATTGCCTGTTACTTATTTGGCTACCCATTATTGCTTGTTTTTTTAAGAAGAAAAATCTGGTTGTATAAAGATTAATATTAAAATAGTATATATCGTTTAATATTATGAAATATAATTAAAAGAAGGAATTCTTTGAAACTGATTATAGTAATATGAAGGCAGAGTTATAAATATTAAGTGTATTTGATATTTACATGATTAATAATTAGAGAAATAGAGAAACGAGAGGAGATAAAATGGATTTAACTGAGGAGATGAAAATAATCAGAAGAGGAACGAGTGAAATTATTTCCGAAGAAGAGTTAGAAAAAAAATTGCTTCATTCCAAAAAAGTAAAAAAGCCATTGTGTATAAAACAGGGATTTGATCCCAGTGCTCCTGATATACATCTAGGTCATACAGTGGGTTTAAGAAAACTTAGACATTTTCAAGATTTAGGTCATGATGTATATTTTTTAATAGGGGATTTTACTGGTATGATAGGTGATCCAAGTGGTCGTTCTGCTACCAGGAAACAGTTGACTGTGGAAGAAGTGAAAAAAAATGCAGAAACATATAAGGAACAGGCTTTTAAAATATTAGATCCAGAAAAAACTATTGTTGAATTCAACAGTCATTGGTTAGGAAAATTATCATTTGTCGAAGTTATTAAGCTGTGCTCAAAATATACTGTTGCCCGCATGTTGGAAAGGGATGATTTTGCAAATAGGTTTCAGGAAAGAAAGGCAATTGGTGTTCATGAATTCTTGTATCCTTTAATGCAAGGGTATGATTCTGTTGCTCTAAGGGCAGATGTTGAATTAGGTGGTACAGATCAGAAATTTAACTTACTAGTGGGCAGAGATTTGCAAAGAGAATATGGTCAGGAACCTCAGGTAATTATTACAATGCCTATAATTGAAGGGACTGATGGAATAGAGAAGATGAGTAAAAGTCTGGGGAATTACATAGGTGTTTATGAAAAACCAGATGAAATGTATGGAAAAATTATGTCTATTCCAGACAAATTAATGATGACTTATTTTAGATTATTAACTGATGTTCCTGAAAATGAGTTGGATAAAATTGAAAATAATTTGCAGGAAGACAAGGTACATCCCCGAGACATAAAGAAAAGATTAGCAAGGGAGATTGTGAAAATATATCATGGATACAGTTTTGCTAACGAAGCCGAAAGTCGCTTTGAGCAGGTATTTCAGGGGAAAATGGATCCCAAAAATGCCCAAAACTTGGTGGTTACATCCAACGAATTGAAAGACGGTAAATTATGGATTGTGAAGTTAGTGAAAATAACAGGACTACTCAACAGCACTGGTGAAGTCATCAGAATAATCAAACAGGGTGGAATAAAAATTAACCATAAAAAAATCACAAACCCAAATAATGATTTGCCAGTTAATGATGGAGATATTCTAAGGGTTGGCAAGCTGAATTTTTTCCGTATCAGAATTAAGTAAAATTAGTCTGTATTTCTTAATAAAATAAGGTTTATCAGGCATTTGAATATTATGAAAATTATTATAACAATATATAATATTTATCATAGCATTTACACTAGATTTAGCTTGAATGATATTTATAATACAGTTCATTAATAGATGTAAAATATAGTAGGGCAGAAAAATTATAAAAATTAGCTAATTATATTATATTGATTACTTGAAAAATATCTTTTTTAGTATTATAATATTTTCTGCAATAAGGTAGTGAAGTTGTTTAAAAAATTAGAAATTATTTCCAATATTTTCTTGACAACACCCCCTAACTCTGTTACTATCTTATTTGCCCCTTCTCTGGTAAGAACCCTGTGGGTTCTTGAAGAGAAGGCCAATGTTCTTTGATAAATCTATAGCACCCAGCCATATGTTTGATCTAACCCTGATTTTCCTTATATCTCATATAAGAGTAAATCAGTTTAAAGGTGTACTTTTAGAGGGAATGAAAAAAAGACGGATTTCGATTCATCTTTTTAGATTTCCCTTTAAAGAGCACGGAGAGTTTGATCCTGGCTCAGGACGAACGCTGGCGGCGTGCCTAACACATGCAAGTCTGACTGGAACGTCTCCTTCGGGAGACTACTACAGTGGCGGACGGGTGAGTAACGCGTGGGAATCTACCCGGTAGTGGGGGATAACCCTCCGAAAGGAGGGCTAATACCGCATAAGTCTTACGAGGTAA
>CAYOLB010000157.1:0-1783 GCA_964404675.1 uncultured Atribacterota bacterium
TATTTACTTCTAGCCCCTCTTCTTGATAAAATCCCCTTTCAATTGCAACATACATGCCAGTATGATTGGTATTAGGAACCCAATCCAGTAATACTGTAACTTTTTGCAAAGAGTCCTCTTGTTGACAATATACGTTAAAGTTTACAATCAAAAACATTATCAGAAATAACAAAATATTTAAAAAATATTTTTTAATTAAGTATAACATATTTTTCTAACCTCCTATCTCAAAGCCCTTCTCCAGGGCATTACCAACAATTGAATTAATTCGATTGTTTTGAACAAAACCATACTTAAAATAATTATAATCAGGATTGAAGCAAATACTTTGTCTAGTGCAAAAGATTGTCTTACCCGAGTCATGTATACACCCAGACCATACTTGCCACCCATCCATTCACCAATAACTGCACCAATAATACTATAGGTTGCAGCAATTTTAAGACCTGAAAAGAAACTTCCCAAGGAAGCAGGAAATTTTGCCAGGTAAAAAACTTGCCAGCGACTGGCCTTCATTGATTTCATTAGACTTAATAAATCACTATCGATTGAATCTAATCCCCCTAACAAACTAACTACAATAGGGAAAAAACAAACCAGAATAACCACCATTACTTTTGGAAAGACTCCAAAACCAAACCACATAGCAAACAGAGGAGCAAGCACCATAATTGGTATAGTTTGAGAAACAACCAATAATGGCTGTAATGCTTTTTTGACAACAGTAAAATTATCCATCAGAATAGCCAGTAAAAGTGATAACATAATGGCAATTAATAAACCGGTTATTGCCTCCTGTAAGGTAGTATATATATGCACTGATATTTCAGGCAAAATAGCAATACAAACTATTACCACATCCCAGGGTGAGGGTAAGATATATCGGGCTATTATACCGGAATCCACAATAAATTGCCATATAAAAATAATCAAGAGAATAAACATTATGGGTATAGTTTTATCTCTTATATTTTCCCACTTTCTCATCAATAGTAACTCCTGTCTTTTTATAATCTATCTTTACCAGAGAAACCACCCTAGATGCTCCCTGCTCAATGCAAATTTCCTGAGCCTTTTTTACAATAAGGAGTAAATCATCTAATTCTCCTTCCATAGTTGTTTCCATTGGCCCTACTTCATACTTAATTCCACAAGAATCTATATAGGCAATGACCTGGTCAACAACTGAGTACAGTTTTTCCTCTGAAACATAAGGTAGCACCTGCAATCCTAATGTTATTTTAGCCATTTTTTACCTCCAAAAAAAATGCCACTACCTGACTACAGGCAATGGCATTAGGTCTTACCGTTCTTATGCGGTTACTTCCCTCCGCTAGAATTACCTAGGTCAGGTTTAGGGGTCAAAGCAAAATGCTTTTTCTCAGCACGTAGCTCCCCCAGTAACTTTTCATTTTTAATCTTACTTCTAGTCTACATACATTATACCACTCATGTTTCTTTTGTAAAGATAAATAAGGTTTGGGGGATAATTGCTTTAATTGAAAATAATAAAAAAATATACTATTATTAAAAAAATAAATAAAATCCAATTTAAAGGAGAATTTACAAAATTTGCCTCAAAATATTGTAATTATAGGAAATGGAGAAAACTGGAAAAAAGAAAAAATCGTTAGTTTTTGTCGGGAATCTGATTATATTATTGCTGCGGATAATGGATTATCAGTACTTCACCGTTTTCATCTGATGCCAAACCTTATTATTGGAGACTTGGATAGTGTGCCATCTTCACTACTAGTACAATACAAACAAATACCCATAGAAA
>CAYOLB010000158.1:0-5608 GCA_964404675.1 uncultured Atribacterota bacterium
CAATTTTCGAGCTTATTCCTCTCGATATTCACATCTTAAGCACCTGCTACCTTCTCTGCAAGCAACTTCTTTAGTCCAGGTTTTTTCTACTTCATCATATATCCCTCTATCCTTTACAGGGATCAAATTATTCTTTGAACGCTTATAATCTACTGGTTCGGCTGCAGGATCAAATTCCACATTAACAGGATCTTTTATTCTCCAAGGATAAATTTTTATCTTTCCAGTTAAATAAAAATCTATTGCTTCAGCAGCATTTTGTGCTTCACCAATAGCTTCTACAACTGTTGCTGCACCTAAAACAACATCTCCACCGGCAAAAATATCCTTGACCTTGGTAATACCCTTTTCAGTTGGTATAGTGCTATTTCGATTCAGCTCGATTTTTTCACCTTTCAGTAAGTCAGAGATTTTTGGCTTTTGTCCAATGGCCAGAATAAGGGTATCAACTTTTTTTATAAAATTAGATCCTGTTATTTCTATAGGTCTGCGTCTTCCAGAAATATCATATTCCCCTAGTCTCATGTTTACCAATTCAACTTCTAAGCACTCTTCTTTTGGTGTTATCCCTTTTATATTCTGTAATAATGAAATTTTTATCCCTTCTCTTTCAGCTTCAATTATTTCAGCTTCATCAGCTGGCATTTCTTCCCTGGTTCTTCGGTAAGCTATAGTTACATTTGCACCTAATCTCTTTGCAGTTCTTGCAGCATCAATGGCTGAATTTCCACCACCAATTATCAAAGCGTCCTTACCAATTTCCAATTTTTCTTTTTTATTAAATTTTGACAAAAAGTCAATACCACTAAATATTCTTGGATCTCCTGTATTATCCATACCAGCCATAACACAATCCCATGAACCTGTAGATATGTAAAAAGCCTTAAATCCTTCATTTCTAAGTTCTTCCAGGGTTATATCTTCCCCTACCCTTACATTAGTTTTTATCTGAACTCCATAATCAACTAAGGCCTTAATTTCTTTCTCAACTATATCCTTTGGTAAACGGTATGAAGGAATAGCATATGTCATCATTCCACCTGCTTTTGGCTGTGCCTCGAATACCGTTGTTTCATATCCAAGCATTGTCAGGAAATAGGCATTGGAAAGACCTGAAGGTCCAGCACCAATTACTGCCACTTTCATTCCGTTATTGTTCTTTTTCTCGGGAAAACAATCTAAATAATTAACATTTTGATCTGCCATAAATCTTTTAACAGCCCGAATATTTATGGCATCATCAATATCCTTCCTTCTACATCTTGATTCACAAAACGCAGGGCACACTCTTCCACACACTGCTGGAAATGGATTTGATCTTAAGTGAGCTTGCATTGCCTTATCGTATTGTCCCACTTTTGTATATGCCAGATATGCTGGAACATTTACTGAGGCAGGACAAGAATTCGTACAAGGCGCATATATTAATTCTGCGCAAACTCCTGCTCTACATTTTTTATCCCTGATATGTTCAATATATTCATGTCTAAAATATCTAAGTGTTGATAATACAGGGTTTGGAGCAGTCTGGCCCAATCCACAAAGAGCAGTGTCTTTTATAGTGTAAGACAATTCTTCCAGGGTATCTAAATCTTCCATTTTCCCTTTACCTTCACAAATCCTGGTTAATATCTCTAACATTACCCTGGTGCCTTCTCGGCAAGGCGTACATTTTCCGCATGATTCATCCTGAATAAATTCCATAAAATAGCGAGCTATATCAACCATACAGGTGTCCTCATCCATTACAATTAAACCACCAGAACCCATAATAGCTCCTAATTCCTTTAGCGTTTCATAATCTACAATGGCATTAAGGTGCTGGGCTGGAATACATCCCCCCGAAGGTCCTCCGATTTGAACTGCTTTAAATTTCTTATTACCTGGGATACCTCCTCCAATATTGTAAACAATCTCTCCCAATGTAATTCCAATTGGAACTTCGATAAGACCGGTATTATTAATGTTTCCAGCAAGCGCAAAAATCTTTGTTCCTTTACTTTTTTCAGTGCCAACAGAAGCAAATTTATCAGCTCCATGAAGAATTATATAGGGAATATTTGCAAGTGTTTCTACATTATTTAGCACAGTAGGAAACTCAAACAATCCCTGATTAGCAGGGAAAGGAGGTCTGGGTCTGGGCTCACCTCTCTTGCCTTCTATAGAGCGCATTAAGGCAGTTTCTTCACCACAAACAAAAGCCCCTGCGCCCATTCTGATTTCAACATAAAAATCAAATCCAGTCCCTAAAATATTTTTTCCTATGAGCTCATGTTTTTTCATTTCACTAATCGCAATTTTTAGTCTTTCAATTGCCAGAGGATATTCCGCGCGAACATATATGTATCCTTGATTAGCACCAATTGCATAACCGCCAATCATCATAGCTTCTAATACACTGTAGGAATCGCCTTCTAACATACTACGGTCCATAAACGCACCAGGATCGCCTTCGTCTGCATTACATAAAATATATTTCTGCTCACCTTTCGCTTTAGCTGCAAAATCCCATTTTAATCCGGTAGGGAATCCAGCTCCTCCTCTTCCTCTTAATCCTGATTTTTTTACTTCTTCAATAACTTCCTGTGGAGTCATTTCGGTTAAAGCTTTTCCTAAAGCCATAAATCCATCAGCACCAATATAATCATCGATAGTATTAACGTCGATAATTCCACAATTTCTCCGAGCAATCTTTTTCTGTAATTTGAAGAAGTCAATATCCTCCATCATAGCTACTAGTTCTTCACTCTTTGGTTTTTTGTAAAATAGGTGTTGAACTACTCTACCCTTTAAGATATGTTCTTGAACTATTTCTCTCGTATCTTCCGGTTTTAACTGTTGATAAAAAACTCCATCTGGATACACTACCATAATGGGTCCTAATTCACATATTCCCATACAACCGGTTGTAATTATTTCAACCTCTTTCTCCAGGTTTGCCTCTCTTAAGGCTTCTTCCAAAGCCTCTCTTACTGTTGTTGCGCCATTGGACATACATGAAGTTCCATGGCATAAAAGAAGTTGGGTTCTTATATTATTCATAATACTTACTCCTTATCAACTATTTGTATTTCTCTAAAATCGCATCTAATTTATTGGGAGTTAATCGCCCATGAACGTCCTTATCTATCATAATTACTGGGGCCATACCACATGAGCCAAAACAACGTTGCTCACCTAAAGTAAATCTTAGATCTTCAGTTGTTTCTCCCATTTTTATACCTAGCTTATCTTGTAATGCCTCCAATATCTTCTTTGCCCCTCTCACATAACATGCAGTCCCCATACAAACAGTAATAGTATGCCGACCTACAGGTTGTGTCTTAAAATAAGAATAAAAAGTCACTACGCCAAACACTTCACTAACTGAAATATTCATCTCGTCAGCAACAAATCTTTGAACTTCTGCTGGCAAATAACCAAATAAAGATTGTGCTTCATACAAAATAGGTATTAAATAACCTTTCTTGTCACTGTTACTTTTTATAAAATCTCTTAATTTTGCATATTTTTCTTCATCAGTTAATTCGTCAGTCCTATTAATAGTTGTTTCACTCATTATTTTTTCCCCTTTGAAAATAGATATTTTTCCACTATTTTATTATTTAAAATGTGGCCATTAAATATTTCACGAGCTGCTTCAACATCTACATTTCTGTATGTTACAGGTTTTTTATCACCAATATACACATGAATCATAGGTTCCTGAGCACAAAAACCAAAACACCCAGAAGCTGTAACAACAATATCAGTCCTGTTATTTTTTTCAATCAAGTTTAAAAATTCGTTCATTGTTTCTCTAGCTCCAGCAGCAATTCCGCAACTACCCATTCCCACCACAATTTTTATATGATGTTTCCCTGATCTTAGCTGTAAATCCTTTTTTACTTTCTCACGCATTAATCTTAACTCTTCTAAATTTTTCATAGTTCCTCCTTTCTAGGTCTATAATTTTTTATTTATTTTACCAATTTTTTTATCTTCAGAAATAATATGAAACCTTTTAAATTCATTCAATATTTAAATTTTTCAATTCCTCTTGCATGATGTCCAAAATTTTCCGCCTTGTTCTAATAGAATCAGATAAACCCTTTTTTTCGTCATCCCTTAATTTTTTAAAATCTAAAACCAATTCTGCTTTAGAATTTCTTATTATATAAAGCTTTAAGTCTACTTCAGGCCAAGAAAAATAAATATCAGTGAATGCTTGGGCTAAATCTCCAAAAGGTTTTGCATCAATATGAGACATATCTATCTCAAATTCCAGCTTTGTACCCCCACCTGGATTGGCTCTTTTAATCTTCAAATAGCCACCAGTATCTTCAGCCGTTTTCTTTAATAAAGGTAATCCCAGCCCTACTTTTCTTGTCGTTCGAGAGGTAACAAACGGATCCAGGACCTCTTCACCAACAATTCCAATACCGTTATCAGATATACTACAATAGAAAATATTTTCTGAAAAACTAATCTTGATTATAACTTCATTTGCTTTTGCATTTACTGAATTTTCAAAAATATCAAAAAAATGGTCAGCAATGTCTTTCAAATTTAATATACCCCAGATATCTTTTTAATGAATTAAAATTAGTGACATTTTTTACTTCTCTAATGTTTTTTGTTTCCATAAAAAAACTTCCTATATCTTCCAAAAAATGACTATCCGAACCACTAATAACTGGAAAACCTTCAAGCAAATCCCCAGACTTGCAATTTTCTTTTTTCCAATAAAGCTTTGAAACTTCGACAGCCTCAAAATTGCTTTGGGGATCTAAAAAACCTATTTGATTTATTAGACCACAGTACTCCCGATTAATATGGGCTGGCACCGCAATTCCTCCAATAGTATGAATAAATTCAACCAAATCATCCAAACCAATTTGTAAAGCATTTTGTCGTAATAAATGGTCAATATCAACAATTTTCTCATTACTATCATATATTATCTGATGCCCAAAAAAAGAAGGCTTATTTTCCAATGTGGGTAAACATTCTTCAATCTTTGACTCCATCTCCCTACTACACCCTTCATCAGGAAAATAGCCTAATAAATGCACCTCTTCCTTTGTAGTTAATTCAACTCCGAAAATTGTATGTACTCTACTTCCTTTGCTTAACCTATTAATCAAAATAGAATGAACAAGCGTGTTATGGTCTGTTATTGCAATCAAGTCAATTTTATTTTTTTCTGCTTGTTTTAATATAAGTTGAGGTGATAAAATATCTTCCCCGCAAGCAGACAGTGAAGAATGAATATGCAAATCAACCCTACTCAGTTTTCCCCTCCAACAATGAATATATTTCTCCTGATATTGTAAATGAATCCTTGGAAGTACTAAGTATAGAAATATTTTCCTCTTTAGCTTTCTTCGCTACTTCTGGACTTATAGGAACGTTGTTTGTAAATATAATTGCCGATATATCTTTAATCAACGCTACAGCAATACTATTTTTGTGAGATTGTATTGTAATCCAAATACTATTATTAGCAGAATTAGCAATAACGTCTGACATTAAATCTCCAGTATATCCAGTTTTGATATTACTGTCTGAACAGAAAACAACTGTTTTCAAAGAACATTTTTTAATAATCTCACTTAATTTCATTATT
>CAYOLB010000159.1:0-2602 GCA_964404675.1 uncultured Atribacterota bacterium
TTTTGCTGAAACAAGCTGGCGCCAAGGAATGACCAATTTTTTCGGTAGGTTTTATCTGAGATATTAATGAAAAAATAGATTTAGGCAGAAATACCTTCCAGTGAATTAAAGATACTAAGAAAAAAGAGAGAAGGAAGGAAATAAGAAAGATAATGATTGTTTGGACAATAGCTCTTATTTTATCTGTAATATTGACGATACCAGTAGGTAGTGAGCAGAAAAACAATCATATCGCCTGGCTTATTACCCAAGAAGCAACTGGAAGTGCCTTATCAACTGTTGATAAGAACCATTATTTCATTTTTACGCTAAAAAGAAAAATTGACTGCATCACTTGTACAGTCATTCCTAATTCCGATCCTACTAAAATTTATGTGGATAAAAAGAATTATCCTGTTTCTGATATAGGTATTGCTAGAAAAATTGAGGTCATCGACTATGTCCAGCAGCTTCAGGAAGGTGAGCTGCAAAAAGATCAACTTATTAAAAAAATTAAAACTCTCCAGAAATCACAACGGAACATTCCTGATTTGGATTTCGCAGATGCTTCATTAGATGCAACAATTGGATTAGTAAATTTAATGAATATTCCTAAGACTGTTATAGATGGAATACTTAAGCTAATTAACGGAGTAGCAGGAAAAGTATTTGAAGAGACCTTATTTTCTACCATGGAAAAGCTGAGGAATCGAACCTTCGAAGATTTTGGTCAAGCGATTAATAGCTATTTGAAAATTTACAAGGAGATAGAAAAAAGCCGATCTACAAAGGTTGAAGACTATGATATAGCTAGGAAAATTTTAGATGAATATCAATTGGCAAAAGACAAAGAAAAATCAGCACATCTACTTGCAAAGAAAATCTATAACAAATCAGATTATGACGCAGCTGAGATAATTGGAGATAGATTAATAAATGGCTTAACTATGGGCTATACTGATGAAGTAATAGCAAGGCATATTGAAATTGATTTAATTGGGCAAACAATGTCGCAGGTCGGTATTCAATATAATGTTGCTCTGTATACCCAAAAACTTGCTAAGAATTGTGGATGGACTGCGACTGTTCCCGATAATAAAAACAACAATTGTCCTACTAATTTAGTCTTTGAAAGTGGAATAATTATTCCAGATAATGAAGTGCCATATGTTGATATACCAGTAGAGGTTATACAAGAATTTTTGGACGATAAGGATAGTCTGCTTAAGGATCTCGATCTTAATATATTACATTTAGATCCTAAAATACCTAAAAGAGGGGGGAAGAGTTTTTCAGAATATATTGATGATAGCAAGGACGGCTGGAATCTCAATGAGCTAAAAAATGATAAACCCTCAATGGAACAGTACTCCCCAGCTAAAATTATATATCTATCGGCCAAAGAGAATTGTGTTAATCCCGTTATTCTGCTTGCTTACCTTCAGAAAGAGCAAAGTTTGATAGAAAAGCAACATTTTAAAAATCCATTACAAACTGTCTTAAACAGGGCAACTGGTTATATGATGACTGAAGGAGGGGATGACCCAATATATTATAGTTTTCTGGCGCAATTAACTGGATTGTCATCGCAAATATACAAGGACATGTCAGGCTTTAAAGAGAAATACGAAAAAATAATAAATAATAATGAAATATTTATCAAAAGCAAATTTGCTCACTTTCACTATCAATATACTGCACATTATGGGTCAGCTGTAAATTTATTCAGTGCATACAACGAGTACAGGAGTTACTTCTTAGATAGAGGGTATTCTATGTGCGGGCAAATTTCCTCAGTTCAGTCAGAAGACCCTACAGTCGCACCAAGCGCACCTAGTGGATTAAAAGTTGAGTGAGATTAACTAAATCAGATTTTGCTTTCCCAGTAAATTACCCGCCTTATTTTTAATCTACTTTATTATTGACATGCTTCTCAGTTTATGTATCTACTGTTGCTCCCAAAATAGCCATAAATCAATGATAAACAGTATCACGTTTAATGGATATCCCTTGCAACCAATTTTAACCCGTTCAGGTATTCAGTGTTTTTTGAAGTTATTAAAAAAGACTTTTTCATCATTATACATATCATGCAATATGAAAAGATTCGTGGTTCTACAGAATAACTTGTTGTGTGAGGTCAAGATTGAATGGCATATAAATTTACAGAAAAACAAGGCCAATACCTTGCCTTCATATATTATTATACAAAGATACATCGGCAACCACCGGCTGAAAGAGATATTCAGGAGTATTTTAGAGTTTCGGCTCCTTCAATTCATCAGATGATTGTCACATTAACAGATAGTGGCTTAATAAGTAGAATTGAAGGGCAAGCAAGAACAATAAAAGTTTTGGTTCCGGAAAATGAGTTGCCCAAATTAAAGTAAACAGCAAACCTCACACAACAATTTAAAGAGGAATGAGGGACGTCCAAAAGAGGAATGAGGGACGTCCATAAAAAAATAAGTAACTTGACATTGGAAGGACCATGAGCCTATTATTGGCGCTATGCCTAGATTAACCAGATTGGACGCACCCGGAGTATTGCACCATATTATGATCCGGGGAATAGAGCGTCGTAAGATATTCAGAGATAATAAAGACCGGGATGATTTCATAG
>CAYOLB010000160.1:0-6058 GCA_964404675.1 uncultured Atribacterota bacterium
ATAAAATGGCAAGTATTCCCATCTGTGGGAAAATGGAGATGGAACTTAATGAATTAGCAGAAGAAGAAAAGAAAGAATTTTTAGAGGATTTAGGCTTCCAGGAAACGGGAATTGAGAGATTGTCAAATATTCTCTACCAGCATCTTGGCTTAATATCATTTTTTACCGTTGGCAAAGATGAAGTAAAGGCCTGGACAATTACTAAAGATTTACCTGCAGTCAAAGCAGCAGGTAAAATTCATAGTGACATTGAACGAGGTTTTATCCGGGCAGAGGTTGTTCGTTTTGAGGATTTTAAACAATTAGGTTCAATGCAAAAAGTAAAAGAAAAAGGTCTGTTAAAAGTAGAAGGAAAAGATACCATCATTAAAGACGGTGATATAATTAATTTCAGATTCAATGTTTGATTTAAAAAAGTTATTTTTATACAAGTGTTTCTAATTTTTAATCGTCTATGATTTTTTAAAATTATTAGAATTACAAAAGAAAGGAGGTTTCAAGGGTAATATACCAAGAACCATCACAATGAATGAAATAGACAAAGAGCAAGTAGAAAAAGTTAGTGAGTTAATAAAAAATTCAAAATTTACAGTTTGTTTAACAGGGGCAGGTGTAAGTACTGCCTCGGGAATTCCTGATTTTCGCACACCAGGCAAGGGGTTATGGTCAAAAGTTAATCCGATAGAGGTTACCAGTATTCAGGCTTTTCAGGGAAATCCTGCCCGCTTTTATCAATTTTATCGTCCAAGGATAGAGGAATTAGACAGTGTGTCTCCTAACGCAGCCCATAATGCACTAGCAAAATTAGAACAAGCAGGATATTTAAATTTTTTGATAACCCAGAATATTGATAACTTACATCAAAAAGCAGGTTCAAAGAATGTGCTGGAGATTCATGGCAATTTAAGTCAAGCAATATGCCATCGCTGTGGGAAGAGAATATCCTCACAATTATTGCTGAAAAAGATTGATGATAATGAAGAAGGGATTCCATATTGCGAGTGTGGTGGTGTTTTTAAACCGGATGTGGTATTGTTCGGTGAGATGCTTTCCAGTCTTGATGAGGCAATTGATAAGGCTAGCAAAGCTGAATTATTTCTGTCAGTAGGTTCATCATTACAGGTTTCCCCAGCAAATTTATTGCCCGAATATTGCCTTTCACAAAAAGGGGAATTAGTTATTATAAATTATATGAAAACTCATTTGGATGAGAGTGCTGCTGTTGTTGTTCATCAAGATGCTGGCTTATTTTTGACAGAATTATGTAAAAATTTAGCTATAATATAATTTTTCAAAAAGGAGAGTTATATGAATTATTCTGAGACTATTGTTTTAATTGTTTCTTTTCTGACACTGCTTATTAGTTTATTTGCTATTTGGTTAGCTATTATGTTTTATAGATATTACAGCCAATTGTCCTTATTGGTTAATGAAATGTCCAGAGGATTAGACATCACTACTACCCGATTAGAAAAAATATCTGGCCTTTTATATGGAGAAAAAAATTCTATACCAGATAAACAGGAAGACAATGCGAAAGCAGACATAAACCTTCTGAAAAAGGGAGAGGAGACAGTATAATGGGAAATATCTCTGTTTTTGGGCAATCTTTCTTATTATTAGCCGGGGGTATCGTTCTACTGGGATTATGTATGGGGATTGTATTTTATTCCTGGTCACTGCAATTATTTAAAAAACTTGATATTCAGATAAAACAAATGAAGCAAAATATTGAAAGTTTGGAGTCATTATCACAGTTTGTTTACGAAACTTCCTATCGGGATATAAAGGAAATGGCTGCCAATGATAAGCATAATGTTAAAAATTCAAATAATTTTATAACAGAACAACCTCTCTTAGAAGCAATAAAAAATGATATCGAGAATCTAATCCAAAAACAAACTGAAATTAGCGAAACACTTGGACAGAAGACCAGTGAAAAACCAATCTCATCAGATGACTATCTTTCACTAAATACAGGGTCAGTACAATTTCTATCTGAAGAGGAAAAAAGAAAATTTCAACAGATTAGTAAATTAATTTTGAAACAATTACAGGATTTGTTGAAAGAAAAAAAACAGGTTACTGCTCAGGAGCTGCTTTATGCCATGGGTGATCATTATTCATTAGCAGATATTTATAGAACTTTAGAGTTAATGAAAGAAAAAAAACAAATTTATTGGGCAGATAGAAATATAAGCCCTCAATCTTTCTTAGAATTAAGCAAGTAAAACAGTATTTAGAATAGTCACAATCAGCATTTTTTTTATTTGTACAACACTGGATAATATTTGTCAAAAATCATAAAATGTCCTTCTAAAAATTATAACCTTCTCTAGGTCTGTCTTCTCCATATTTTCCTGTTGCTATAAAAATTGAACTTTGATAGAATATGTGATTATTATTAAAAGTACCCAGTAGAGAAAGGGAACATTATGTTAGTACACAATATTTTAGATGCGATAGGCAATACACCATTATTGCGATTAAACAAGATATCTTCAGGGAATGTATTTGCCAAGGCTGAGTTTTTAAACCCTGGTGGAAGTATTAAAGATCGTGTGGCAAAATATATTATTGAGGAAGCTGAAAGAGAGAAAATATTAAAACCAGGAATGACTATTATTGAAGCAACTTCCGGTAATACGGGAATAGGGCTTACTCTTATTGGAGTGCAAAAAGGTTATGAAGTTATCTGTGTTATGCCTGAAAATATGAGTGAAGAACGGAAAAAGATTATTCAAGCCTTTGGTGGTAAGATAATAGTTACCCCTGCCGAAGAAAGTTTAACCGGTTCTATTAAGAAAATGAGAGAATTAACAGACCAGGATCCGGAAAGATATTTTATTACAGATCAATTTGTTAATCCCAAAAATCCTGAGACACACTATAAAATATTAGGTCCCGAAATATGGAAAGATACCAAGGGAGAGATTGATGTTTTTGTTGCCGGTGTAGGTAGTGGCGGGACATTACAAGGTATGGGTCAATTCTTAAAAGAGAAAAATCCTTCCATAAAGATTGTTGCAGTGGAACCAAAAAACAGTGCTGCACTTTTGGGGAAGGAGCCTGGATTACATCAAATACAAGGTATTGGAGATGGCTTTATTCCTGGAGTTTTAGATGTGAATATTGTTGATTTTGTCATCACCGTATCTGATGAAGAGGCTATTGAAACTACTCGATTGTTATCCTTGCAGGAAGGGTTGTTGGTAGGAACTTCTTCAGGTGCAAATGTATTTACTGCTTTACATTTGGATAATGGGAAAAATCGAATTGTTACTGTTCTACCTGATCGGGCAGAGAGATACTTTAGTACTGCCCTATTATAAAAAATAGATTAACTATATCCTTGAAGAAACTGTCCATGTGTATTAATATATAAAATTAGAATAAATCGAATTTTATAAAATATAAATAAATACTCATTATAGAGCCTATTGATTTGCAATAATACTTACAAATTTTGACTTATTTTAATGAAGATTATAGTATTTTAAATTTTCTATGAATCATTAGCTTATTTAACTGGACGGTAATCACAGAGCCTATAACCATCAATATACCCAATAACTTTAATCCTACCAGTTTTTCACCAAAGAAAAGATAAGAAACTATTACTGCTACTACAACTTCGACGGTACTGATAATCCCTGCCTTGGAAGCCTCAATCCCCATGGATAATCCGCCAATATAGAATAGATAAGCAAAAATAGTAGAAATAATACTGAGGGAAAATGTGTAAAACCAAATAATTGGATCATGGCCTTCTTGAAATAAAATCATTGGTTGTGAAAAGGGCAGATAAAATAATAGACCAAATCCAATAGAATATAATACAATGGTATAGTGATGGCATTTTTCTGAAATTGGCTTACTGAGAATGGTTAAGGAACCAAAAGTCAACCCAGCTGCCAAACCCATAAATATTCCTATCGAGTTTAATTGGATACTTTGCCAGGAGCCGCCGGTAACAGTTAAAAAACAGCCGACTACACATAAAAATAATGCAAGGATTTTATTGATAGTGAATAATTCCTGGAAGAATATTCTGGCCATGATAGCAATAAAAATTGGTGCAGTATATAATAGCGTTACAGCCGTAGAGATTGAGGTTAGCCTGATAGCGGTAAAATAGCTAATATTAAAGAGACATTGACTGATTAAGCCAATTGCAATAACATATTTAAGTATTTCCCTATTAATTTTTAATTTTGATTTATCGGTGAGATAAAGATATAAAAATAGGAGAATGAAAGCAAAGAACATTCTCCAAAATATTATTGTAGAAAGAGGAAGCTGGACATCTAATAATTTTTTCACAAAGAAACCGACTGATCCCCAGAGGCAGCCGGCTGCAGCAATCATGAGATAACCTTTTGTTTTTTTCAGCAAAATTAACTCTCTTTATAATAATGATATTTATTCGAAAACACTTGATTATTATATTAGAAAAAAAGTATTAATTCAAAATAATTTTAGGTTGAACCAGATTATTCTTTTATTAACATTAGCTTGCAAAAAATCCTGTATTGACTTACTATTTTATTTAACTACAGAGGAAATACAATGCTAATTGAGATATTTTTTATCTTAAACATTAAATTGACAAAATTTGTATAAAAAAGTTTTTAATCTATCTACTGGTGGGTGCAAAACCTACTGGAAATATCCTGGATTTATTTTCTTAGCAATTTTATTAGCAATAACATATGTATGAGTAGTAATAAAATTTAAAGATTTCTTAAATATAATAATTTCTTTGAAAGGAGCAATGGATGAAATACATTGATAGTCAATCTCATAACCCATATTTTAATCTAGCTTTGGAAGAACATATCCTGAAAAATAAAGATATTAAGGAAGATATTATTTTTCTCTGGCAGAATACACCGACCATTGTAGTCGGAAACAATCAGAACACTATCGAAGAAATTAATGTTCTCTTTGTCAATGAAAAGAAAATTAAGGTTGTACGTAGGCTTTCTGGTGGAGGAGCAGTATACCAGGATTTAGGTAATTTGAACTTTACTTTTTTAAAACGCCTGGGTAAGTCTTCGAATTTGGAAATTAAAAAATTTGCTGAACCGGTTGTGAAAGCACTAAATAAATTAGATGTTCCTGCTGAATTGACAGGACGTAATGATATAACTGTTGAAGGTAAGAAAATCTCTGGTAATGCGCAACGTCTTTTCAGAAATAAGTTTCTTCATCATGGTACGCTGCTTTTTGATACAGATTTAGAGGTAATGGCAAAAGTGCTACAAGTTGGAGTTGACAAAATACAATCAAAAGGAATTAAATCAATACGCAGCCGTGTTACCAATATCAAACCCTATTTTAAGCAAGAAATTACAATTGATGAATTCCGGGAATCTATTTTGAATGAATTATTTGAAGGAGAAAAGATTAATCAGTATCTTTTAACTGAAGAAGATTTAGTCCAAATTAATAAATTAGTAGACACTAAATATAGTACCTGGGAGTGGAATTATGGTTATTCCCCTCCCTATACTATTAAAAATGCACGCAGATTTCCTGGTGGAAAGGTCGAATTGTTTATTGATGTAGAAAAAGGAATAATAAAAAACTGTCAGATATTCGGAGACTTTTTGTCATTATGTGATATTTCAGAAATTGAGAATGTATTAAAAAATAACCGTTATGAATCAGAAATTATAGAAAAAACCTTGTCTCAGTTTAACCTCAAGTATTATTTTGGAGATATAATATTACCAGAAATCATGACTGTTTTCTTCGGATAATTAAGTTCATTGAACAAAGTTAATATTGATATTTGATATTTTTGGTATATTAGCAGTTATATTTGACATATTTAAATAATTTTTTGAAAAAATAGGCTGAGTTGGGTATAATTGTTAAGTTAATTTATAAATAAAATAAAAATTTCTTCGAGTTGTCTGTTCTAAGGGTTAAGATTATCTAAACCTATGACAGACATCCGTTAGGTTCATTAAGAAATTGTTGAGCCTCCCGTATTGGAAAGAAGAAAACAATCCTGTACGGTATTTCCATACAGGATTTTTTAATATCATTA
>CAYOLB010000161.1:0-19384 GCA_964404675.1 uncultured Atribacterota bacterium
CCCACAGTTGAAAAATTTACATCAAGCTCGGTATCGCCTTTAAGCTTTTTTATATTCAGGATCTGGCCCTTCCCCCACATTCCGTGTTCTACAAAGTCCCCTATTTTATAATCTCCTTCCTTAAGCCTTCTTTCTCTTTCAGAGATATATGATTCTGAGACCCTCTTATTTTCTTTTTTATTTTCGTCGACCAGCAGGTTCTCGGGTATTTCTTTTAAAAACCTCGAAGCTGTCATATAATTTGACTCCCCGTAGATACTGTGTGAAAGACAGCAGGTCAGATATACTTTTTTCATAGCCCTTGTAATTCCCACATAGCAGAGTCTTCTTTCTTCTTCAAGCTCTTCGAGGCTGTTCATGCTTCTCGAATGCGGAAATATTCCTTCTTCCATACCTATTATAAATACTACCGGAAATTCAAGCCCTTTGGCATTGTGAAGTGTCATAAGCACAACACTGTCCGAGCTTTCGTCCAGGTTATCTATATCTGTAAGCAGGGATACCTCTTCCAGAAAGTCATCAAGGTCTTCTATGTTAGACTTTTCTTCCCTGTCCTCCATATCACTTTCATCTGTGGTGCCCAGTGAATCTTTCTCGTTGCGGGATGCGGTGCCGATAAGGGATTTTTTTTCTTCAAATTCCCTTGTAACTGTAAGAAGCTCTTTCAGGTTCTCTATCCTGTTTGCAGATTCTATCGTATTTTCATTCTCAAGTTCCTTCATATAACCGGTTTTCTTCCATATCTCTTCCAGCAGCATATCAACAGTATTTTCAGCAGCATAATTTCTGAAACCCGCCATAAGCGATATGAACCTTCCTATCCTCTCTTTAACGGTACCGGAAAGGAAAGGTATCTCATCCACCCTGTAAAAAGCCTCGCAAAAAGTCATATTATTCCTTATGGAGAACTTCTCTATATGATTAATGGTGGTCTTTCCTATCTTTCTTCTCGGAACATTTACTATCCTTATAAGGCTGACCACATCTTTTGGATTCGATATAAGTTTCATGTATGCAAGCATATCCTTTATCTCCATGCGGTCATAAAACCTCAAACCTCCAAATATCTTATACGGGATATTACGCCTTATGAACTGCTCTTCAACTGCCCTTGACTGTGCATTGGTACGGTAAAATATAGCAAAATCCCTGTAATTGCCGTTATTTTTTTTAATACTTTCAGTGATCCTGTCTATTATAAAATTTACCTCCACCTTTTCGTCCGGGGCAATATAGCGGGATACAGGTTCCCCTTTAATATTTTCTGTCCATAATCTCTTGGGTCTCCTGTTCTCATTATTCTTTATTACAGAATTTGCTGCATCAAGTATATTACCGGTCGACCTGTAGTTCTGCTCCAGCTTTACAACAGAGATGTTTTCAAAATGCCGGTCAAATTCGGTGATATTTGTTATCTTTGCACCTCTCCAGCTGTATATGCTCTGGTCATCATCTCCGACCACGCATATCCTGTTATGGCCTTTACCCAGAAGCATTACTATCTCATTCTGAGCCATATTTGTATCCTGGAATTCATCTACAAGTATATACTGGAACTTCTTACGGTACCTCTGCCTTACCTCCGGAAACATATTTAAGACGTCTACCGTGAAAACAAGCAAATCATCAAAATCAAGTGCATTTGCCTGAAGAAGCCTTTCCTGGTAGGAGGTATATATTTTTGAGACCAGTTTTTCAAAATAATCAGTAGATCTTTTACTGTAGGCCTCGTAATCTATAAGGTGGTTCTTAGCATCGCTTATTGCTGCCTTTACTGACCTGGGAGGGAATTTCTTTATATCCACATCCATTTCCTTTACAGTGCGGGCTATAAGCTTTATCGAGTCATCTTCATCATAAATGACATAATTTCTGGACATCCCAAGATTATGTATCTCAGAGCGGAGAAAACGTGCGCAGAAAGAATGGAAAGTAGATACCCACATATGTTCTCCTATCCTGCCCACCAGCTCTATTACCCTTCTTTTCATCTCTTTTGCGGCCTTATTTGTAAAAGTAATAGCAAGTATGCTGAAAGGATCGACATTCTTATTTTTAATGAGGTAAGCTATCCTGTAGGTCAGGACTCTTGTCTTTCCGCTTCCGGCTCCTGCTATTACCAGAAGGGGGCCCTCTGTGTCTTTTACGGCTTTTGCCTGTTGTGGATTGAGATATTTTTCTATTTCCAAAATTTGATTTTCTACCTGACTTTTTTCCCGATAACAGAGGCTACCTTTTTTACCTGTTTCAACAATTCTTCTATTTCTTTAGGGTTAAGAGACTGCTGTCCGTCCACCAGCGCACTGGCTGGATCATAATGTGTCTCAACTATAAGGCCGTCCGCACCTGCCGCTACCGCAGCCCTGCTCATCGGGATTACAAGGTCGCTCTGCCCCATAGCATGGGATGGGTCTATTATTATCGGCAGCTTGCTTAATTTCCTTATTACCGGGACTGCTGCCAGGTCAAGTGTGAACCTGGTATTTGTGTCAAATGTCCTTATACCCCTTTCACATAATATCACCTCTACTTCACCCTCCAGACTAAGATATTCGGAAGCAAGAAGCCATTCCTTTATATGTGATGCCCATCCCCGCTTTAATATTACGGCTTTTTTCCTTTCAAAAGCTATCTGTCCAACTTTTTTCAGGAGTGCAAAATTTGACATGTTCCTTGTACCTATCTGAAGGACATCTGCGTAATTTGCAACGATGTCTGCATTTATCGTATCGGTAACCTCGGTGACTGTCTTTAGACTGTACTTTTCACCGATTTTTTTCAAGATCTCCAGCCCTTTTTCTTCAAGCCCCTGAAAACTATACGGGGAAGTCCTGGGTTTATATGCCCCGCCCCGCATATAAGAAATACCAAGAGCACTTATAACTTTTGCGGTTTCGTCTAACTGCTTTAAATTCTCAATAGCACATGGACCGGCAATTACTGTAATAAATCCCTTCTTTATCAGACCATTAATTTCTTTATTCTGTTTGTTCCTTGTTCCCTTATCAGCATTCATTATATAATCCTCATATATATAAATAATGTTTCCTGTTTCCCTCGAAAAGCAATCTTTTGATTTTATAAGAAAATATTAGAGGGTTTCATCCTTTTCAAGTATCTGCACATTTCTAAGGATGCTTTCAAATATTTGAATAATATTATCGCGGTAAAGCGGTCCTTTATTATACTTTGCTATATTTTCAATAAGTTCCTCTTCCCTTTTTGCATCATAGAGCGGCACATCTTTGCTCTTCTTTAACTTCTTTATTTTTATTACCAATTTAGCCCTCTCATTTAATAGATCGACGATATCATGGTCTATATTGTTTATCTTTTCCCTGTATTCCTTAAGTTTTTTCTTAAAATCATTTTCCATACTTACTCCCCTTTGTTACTTTATTCATATCAACTATTTGATGCCATACCATATAAATTATTATAACAGCTAAAATTTTAATGTTTATTCAGACTTTATTACTCTATATCACTCCCACTCAATCGTACTTGGCGGCTTTGAGCTTATATCATACAATACCCTGTTTACTCCATCCACTTCATTGATTATCCTGTTAGACATCCTTTCCAGTACGCTGTACGGGAGCTTGACCCAGTCTGCAGTCATCGCGTCCAGGCTTGAGACTGCCCTTATTGCTATGGGGTAT
Source organism: uncultured Atribacterota bacterium (assembly GCA_964404675.1). Classification (GTDB taxonomy): domain Bacteria; phylum Atribacterota; class Phoenicimicrobiia; order Phoenicimicrobiales; family Stramentimicrobiaceae; genus CAZWUL01. The sequence goes on from CAYOLB010000161.1 coordinate 3,663, forward strand.
GCATAAGTCCTCTCATCCCCCATTACCCCCACACTTTTTATTGACGGCAGAATTGCAAAAGACTGCCATATTTTTTCATATAATCCTGCCCTTTTTACTTCCTCGGTCACTATCTCATCAGCATCCTGCAGTATCTTTATTTTTTCTCTGGTTACTTCACCTATTATCCTTATTGCCAGACCGGGTCCGGGGAAAGGCTGCCTCCAGATTATCTCATCCGGAAGTCCGAGCTCGATTCCGAGTTTTCTTATCTCATCCTTAAAAAGAAGCCTTAAAGGCTCTATAAGCTTAAGCTTCATATCTTTGGGAAGCCCTCCCACATTATGGTGTGATTTTATCCTGGCTGCGTCCCTGGTCCCGCTCTCAATGACATCAGAGTAAAGTGTTCCCTGCACCAGGTAATCTGCATCTTTTATCTTTGATGCTTCCTCCTCAAATATCCTTATGAACTCCTCCCCTATTATCTTTCTTTTTTTCTCTGGCTCCTCTATGCCGCTGAGCCTGTCTAAAAACCTGTCCTGTGCATTTATATTTACGAGGTTTATCTTAAAGTTTCCCCTGAAAGTCTCTATAACCTGTTTTGCTTCATTTTTCCTCAATAAACCGTGGTCCACAAAGATGCATGTAAGGTTATCTCCAATTGCGTGGTGGACCAGCAGTGCAGCCACCGAAGAGTCAACACCTCCGCTAAGACCGCATATAACTCTGCCGCTGCCTGCCAGTTTCTTTATCCTTTCAGTCTCACTTTCTATTATCGATACCATGGTCCAGACAGGACTGCAGTCACATATATTAAATAAAAAGTTCTTTAATATATCCATACCGGCAGGCGTGTGGACCACTTCTGGATGAAACTGTATTCCAAAAAACTTCTTCTCAGGATTTTCCATCCCCGCAACCGGCAGGTCCGGAGTTGATGCTATTACCCTGAATCCTGCAGGTACTTTGCCCACGCTATCCTTATGGCTCATCCAGCATGTCTCTTCCGGTTTGAGGCCTTCAAAAAGAGGAGATTTAAGGTCAAGATTTATCCTGGTCCTGCCGTATTCATTTTTACCTGTTCCCGTGATAATACCTCCGCTTAGCTTCGCCATAAGCTGCATTCCGTAGCATATTCCCAGTACAGGTATCCCCATATTAAATAGCTCCTCATTTACTGCAGGCATCCTGTTCTTATTCGATATCATGCTATATGGAGACCCTGATAATATAAGCCCCTTTGGTTTTCTCTTTTTTATTTCTTTTATGTCTGTATCATGGGGTATAAGTTCAGAAAAAACGCGCAGCTCTCTTACGCGCCTTGCTATAAGCTGGCTGTATTGTCCTCCAAAATCAATTACCAGTACACTTTCCATATCAGGATCCCATACCTACTTTCTGCTGCATCTGTTCCAGCTTTCCTTCAGTTTTTATGGAAGGGGCTATTACTACTTCAGCTCTCTGAAAATCCTTTATATTTTCATACCCGCAGGTAGCCATCGAAGTCCTGAGTGCTCCAAAAAGATTAAGCGTCCCATCATTCTCAAAGGCTGGGCCTATCAGTATTTCTTTTAAGCTTCCTACCACACCTGTTTTTATCCTTGTACCTCTGGGGAGTTCAGGATGGAAGGTAGCCATTCCCCAGTGATATCCCTTACCGGGAGCTTCCTTTGCCCTGGTAAGAGGCGAGCCTATCATTACAAGGTCGGCGCCGCAGGCAATAGCTTTTGCAATGTCCCCGCCGGTCCTCATACCTCCATCGGCGATCACCAGTGAATATCTGCCCGTCTCCTCCATATTCCTCATCCTTGCTGCTGCTGCATCAGCAATAGCTGTAGCCTGGGGAACACCTATTCCCAGCACCTGTCTTGTTGTACAGGCAGCTCCCGGGCCTACTCCGACGAGAACTCCGACCGCGCCTGTCCTCATAAGGTGAAGGGCTGTAGAATAGGAAGCGCATCCCCCCACGATTACCGGTATCGGGCATTCAGGAATAAATTTTTTAAGATCCAGGGGCTTGCTTGTCCTGCTGACATGTTCTGCGCTTACAACCGTGCCCTGTATTACAAGTATATCCAGCCCTGCTTCAATAGCTGCCATATAATATTTATCGACTTTCTGAGGAGTAAGGGAAGCACATACAATATCACAGTCCTTTTTAATTTCTGCCACCCTTTTTTTTATAAGCTCTTCTTTTATGGGCTCCCTGTAAATATCCTGGAGTTTTGAAGTTGCCGTATCTGCGGAGAAACCAGCGATCTTTTCAAGCATCTGTCCTGCATTTTCATACCTGGTCTGTATACCTTCCAGATTAAGTACTGCCAGTCCGCCCAGCTTCCTCATTTCAACAGCCATTGCTAGATCTACAACTCCGTCCATGGCAGAACCCAGCACCGGCAGGTCAAGTTTGAATCTATCAATAGACACGGAGATATCAATATCCTGAGGGTCTCTTGTCCTCCTGGACGGAACTATTGCTATCTCGTCAAAACCATAAGACCTCCTGCCTGATTTTCCCTTGCCGATTTCTATCTCCATTTATGCCCCTTTCCCTTTAATTTTTCTTTCTTCTCCACTGATAAGCCTTTTTATGTTCTTCCTGTGGCTTATAAAAGTCAGCAGAGCCCAGCAAAAAGATGCAGCTACGATTGCAATTGTATATCCTGTAAAATAAAATGAAATAGGGGTCGCTATCCCTGCGATAAGGGAGCCAAGCGATACAATCCTCGAAATAGAAAAAACTATACCCCATACACCCAGAATAATAAATATCGGAAGAATCCTTAGCCATACAGGATTCGAAATAAAAGGAAGTGCAGTAATGCCTATAATTACCCCGAAAGAAGTCGATATTGCTTTCCCTCCCCTGAATCTTATATATACCGGGAATATGTGCCCCAGTACCGTTGCTACTGAAACCACTGCAGCAAGGATATGATCTGAGGGGTAGACAATAAATGAAATCAGTATGGGTATAAACCCTTTAACAATATCGGCAATTATGGTTACAACTCCCCATGAAGTACCCAGTGTCCTTATAACATTGGTGCCTCCCACGTTGCCGCTGCCATATTTTCTTATATCATCCTTTTTTTTCAATTTAAAGATTACATAAGCAGTTGGTATCGATCCGATAAGATATGCAGACAGTGCAATTAAAATTTTTATTATTATAGTAATCCCCATAATTGTTTTTAGATAAAAATATTACTATAAGTCATTGATTTATTCAATTTAGAAAGTTTGAGATTTGTTGGAGATATAATATAAAGATAAAGAAGTGAGAAAATAAGTACTTAAATTAAATGGGATGTAGGCTTAAAGCAAAAAGCACTAATAATTAACAAAAATATTGGTTAATTATTTAATAGATTTAAATATTAAAATAGTTAAAAATTAATTGGATATATGTATAAATTATTCTCTTTTCAAAAATGCATCACGTATACGATAAGCATAAAGGGCAAAAATTAGAATTAATCCATTTACTACCAACATCCACGTTGTATAAACACCAAACAATCTCAGACCTTTGGTAGTTATACTAATGATAAGCATACCAAGCACAGCCCCGATAATCGTACCTCTCCCGCCACTTAAAAATATGCCCCCAAGAACACAGGCTGAGATTACCGTCACCTCCCAACCTTGAGAACCCAGGTCGAAATAACCACTTAAAGTCTGTCCAGTAATTATTATTGCACTTATTGAACTTAAAAAACTGCTTAGTATGAATAAAATCATTTTTGTCTTTTTTACATTTATACCTAACGCAATAGAAGCTTCATTATTCCCTCCTATTGCATATACATTTCTACCAAAAGATGTCTTGGACATAATAAAGTAAAATATTGCTAGAATAACCATAGATATTATAAAAGGTATTGGAATACCAGCAAAAGAACCATAGTATAAACTTTTTATACCACTTGGCCAGCTAATTTCTGTAATAACTGATTTCCTTCCTGTATAAATATAAACCACACCTCGAATAAGAAACATCATCGCGAGGGTAGCTACTAATGAATTTAAACCAAGTTTATTGACCCAGAAAGCATTAATAGCTCCTATAATTATACCAATCAGTAATCCAGAAATTATACACATCCAAATATTCCCAGTATACTTAAAAATTGAAACAGTAATAACATTCACAAGTGCTATTAATGATCCAATACTCAAATCAAATTCTCCACCTATCATTAAGAGGCCTACACCAATAACTGATAAAATATATGGCGAAGTTTCTCTAAGCAGATCCATAATAGACTTAACACTACGAAAACTCGGATTTATAGATAACCATATCAAAATAAATACAAAGAACATCACAACAATCATAAAGTCATCACGCTTTTTAATCTTCTCAAACCAAATCCGCATAACTTTCACTTTTCTTTCTTTTTATTACTTATTGACATTACACTTCCTACAGCAGAACCCATAAGGTTCTCCTTCGTAGCTTCTTCTCTGCTGAATTCACCTGTAATCGTCCCTTCATGCATGACTATGATTCTATCTGAAAGGCCTAATATCTCTTCTATTTCAGAAGAGATCATTATTATAGCCAATCCCTGATTTGCCATTTCATCAATAATTTTATGAATTTCTAATTTTGAACCCACATCTATTCCCCTTGTAGGTTCCGAGACTATTAAAACTTTTTGTTTATGCATAAGCCATTTAGCCAATATTGCTTTTTGCTGATTGCCACCACTTAGATACATAATTTCTCTTAATAGAGAAGGGGTCTTAATATTTAATCTTTTAACATAAGTATTAGCAATAGCTGTTTCTTTTTTTGCAGAAATCCATCCTGCTTTAGATAAATCAGAGAGAGACGGTAGAGTCATATTCCTTTTTACTGATAATCTGGGCACTAATCCCTCTTCTCTGCGATTTTCAGTTATTAATCCTATACCCATATCTATAGCCCTATCCGGAGTTATATTTTTAAATAACTTGCCATCAATATAAATCTCACCACTTTCAAAAGGAGTAATCCCATATAAACTTCTAGCTAATATTTCTTTACCAGAACCCAATAATCCAAAAACACCTAACACTTCTCCTGAATTTAAGTCAAAAGATATATTTCTTATACCTATACCGTCTACTTTTACAACTTTCAATAATACATTTTTTGCTACCCTTTCGGTTTTTGGAAATAAGTCAGATAGCTTGTGCCCTACCATATTTCTAACTAATTCTGAAATATTAGTGTCATTAATATTTTTCGTAGTGATGACTTTACCATCTCTAAGAACAGTAACTGTATCTGCTATCTCAAAAATTTCCTCGATTTTATGTGATATATATATAACACTTACACCGGTATTCTTAAGTCTTTCTATCAATTCAAAAAGTTTATCACGTTCTGATGGGCTTAAAGCTGAAGTAGGCTCATCCATTATTAGAATTTCTGCTTTTTGTGATATAGCACGCGCTATTTCTACAATCTGCTGCTCTGCCACACGCAAACTGCTTACCTTGGCTGATGGATCTAAAATTAGTCCAAGCCTATTAAGTATTTCTTCGGTCCTGATCCTCATTTCATTCCAATTAATATAACCTAATCTATTTGAAGGAAATTCACCCAGAAAAACATTTTCCATAATAGATAGTTCTTGCACCAGGCTCAACTCTTGATAAACAACCTTAATACCCTGAGCGTTAGAATCCATAGGGGAACTAAAATTTACTTCATTACCTTTAAAAAATATCAATCCCTCATCTTGAGGATAAATTCCCGCAATAATTTTTATCATTGTTGATTTACCAGCACCATTTTCACCAACAAGAGCGTGTACTTCACCTGAGTAAAGACTAAAATTAACCTTATCAAGCGCCCTGACCCCAGGAAAAAACTTACTTATATTTGTTAAATTAAGGATACATCCGTCTAAATTTTTCTCCAGAGCCATTTTCTCCTCTTCTAACTATTACTTAATTATATGTAATTCTAGTCTTTCTCGCTGCTTAACTAAAATCAAAGCTACCAAAATTAATACACCAATAACTACCATCGACCAAGATGAATCAAGGTTTAAAAGAACAACTCCATTTTCTACTAAACCTATTAATAAAACAGCTAGAAAAGTCCCTATTAAGGATCCTTCTCCACCACTCAAAGAACAACCTCCAAGTAGAGCAGCAGCAATTACATTAAATTCAAATCCAAATCCTGCATTATTTTGACCAGAGTTCATACGTGAAATTAAAATTATTGCACTAACACTTGATAGAAAACCTGTAATTAAGAAACTTATTGCTTTAATCTTGTTGACTTTAATCCCACTAATTATAGATGTATTTATATTACCGCCGACTGCAAAAACCTGCGCACCAAATATGCTATAGTTAAAAATTAAATAAAAAACTATAAAAACTATTATCATTATTATTACAGGTATTGGAATAAACCATAAAAACCCATTACCTATATTATGGAATCCTTCTAATTTATGATAGTTCTGGACTGCTGCCTTGGTTGTGGAATATGCCAGCCCACGTAAAATAAACATCATTGACAATGTTATAATAAATGAAACAACCTTTAACTTAATAACCAGCAAAGAATTTATTAAACCAATCAACAACCCCAAACTTATACCGGCTAATATACCCAACCATAAATTATTTGTTAGGTTTAAAACTTGCATAGCAATCACACCTATAAATGCTTGCTGTGAACCAACTGAAAGATCTACTTCACCACTGGCAAGTAAAAATGTCATTCCCACAGCAGTGACAGTCATCATAGAAATCTGGCCTAACAAAACACTGATATTCCTCAAACTTAGAAAAACAGGACTTCTCAGCGATAAAAAAATTACCATTAAAACAACAAGTATTAAAAGCCCCAATTGTTTAAATTTAATAAAATTCTTCAATAAAGCAAATTTTTGGTGAGCTGGCCTATCAGAAATATCTTTATTTGATATATTTAACACTTTACTATTAATCCTTCTTAAAATACCCTTTTTTATTATTAAGTGGTAGAATTTCTAAAAAACAATTTCAAAATTAACATCCTACCACTTAAATAGACTATATTCTTTATTTAATTACTTTTCGCCTTCGGTTGAAATTTTCCCTATGTTCTCAAAATTTGCTACCCATTCATCGCCTTCTTTTGAATAATACTGTGGTAACAATTCCGGTGTCATAGCTAGTGTTGGAGCTACAACATGGTCTGGTAATTCTGCGCCATTAAACGCCATAATTGCTGTATCTATTAAGAGTTTACCCTGATACTCTGGGAACATAGCTCCGGCTAACTTATATGGGCCGCCCTCAGTAATGGCTGATTTACCTGCATCTCCTTCAAATCCAAAACCGACAACTAAAACTTCATCGTCACTTAATCCTGCTGCTCTCCAGGCCTGTAGTCCACCTAGAGCTGAGTCATCATTTATACCAAATATGATATTGATATCAGGATTTGCAGTGATAGCATCCGCACTTACTTTTACTACCTCGTCTTTTAAACCTTGTCCGTCTACTTGAACACGATCTGCACTTGATGCTATAGATTTTACTCCATCAAAAAATCCATCAGAACGATTTACAGTTGTTTGAAGAGCAAATAAAGTAACATCGAGTATAAGAATATCTTCTCCCGGGAAATTCTCTTCCATATATTCAGCAGCTGCTATTCCTGTTTTATAACCAGTTGCATAATCATCTATAGATACTAATGTCAGCATACCATCACATGGACTGGATTCACCTATTACTATTGCTCCTTCTTCAGTAGCATTTTCCACTGCAGGTCCCGATGCTTCTTCGTTTACCGGGGTAAAAACAATTACATCAGTACCCTTGGCCACGTAGTCTTCCAATGCAGCCAAAGAATTTTGTAAATCTAAATTAGCATCATTAATTGAGAATTCTATTCCCCACTCATCTGCACGTAGTTGTTCACCTTTGGTTAGGTTCTGATACCATTCATGCACTAAATAATTTGTAACATGTCCAACTGTTTCCGGAAGCACCCAATCGTTCGGAATATTATCAGGAGACAAACTATAAGGAGTTATTTCTTCAGCTACTTCTTCTGCTGCTTCTTCTACTTCCTCTGCTGCTTCTTCTACTTCCTCTGCTGCTTCTTCAGCTGCGCTACAGCCAGAAAATGAGAAAACTGCGAGCATCGATATGCTTAATAACATTACAGCTAACCAAAATAATGATTTTTTCACTTTTATATCCTTTCTTTAATTACATTTATAAAAATACTTTTAGATCTTTTTAAAAACAAATTAAAAATTTACTCTATATAATTTTTTTTCACCTCCTTTTGCTATAAAGTCTACAAGACCAACTTTTCGTAAAAATCTTTACTTTCTTTCTCCAATACACCTCCCATCTATATTAAAATTCTTCTAATCAAGACATTCTATAATCAATCATTAAAATTTAATGGATATTTACCGTATTTTTTAACAGTATTTAAATATGTCCAAATATTCTCATCTGGTATATCATCATGTAAACTATGATCTGTAGCTATTATATATCCGCCTCCAGGACCACCTATTTTAAGACATTCGATTGTTTCTGCTGCTACTTCCTCTGGAGTTCCTGATACCATTACTGTTTTATTATTGACATTACCTATGGGACATAACTTTCCTCTATATCTTTCCTTTATTGTTTTTAAATCCATAGTCGCTGCTCTTTCAATTGGATGATATCCATTTATTCCAGTAGCAACAAGTTCATCCATAACTTCCCATAGATTGCCATCATTGTGCATAATAACAGGGTAGCCTAAATCTTTTATACCACTAACCATTTTCCCGAATGATTTAAAAAAATATTTCTTTAAATATTCAGGTGATATAAGTAGACTATTTGATGCTCCCCAGTCATCAGCGATAAAGAAGGCATCAACACCATCTATTTTTTTTACTTCTCCGGCTGCTTCTATTGCCCAATCTGCAAAAGTATCGCATATTTCTAAAATCAAATTTGGATCTTCTATAAACGTATAGGAAAGAGTTGTAATATCCATAAAATACCAATACATCATGGTTACTGGTCCTAAAAGGCCTGCTACTATAGCAAGCTCGCCATTATTTACAGAAATTGCAGCTTTAATCTTATCAGTACGGTGAGTTGCTTTGGGGTCAGGCATTGAATATCTTTCCCAGTCTTTTCTATTTTTAATAGGAAAACTTGTTTGAACCATTACCGGCCAGCCTATTTTTCTATAATCAATACCCCATTCATCAGTATAAGTATCTCCCTTAGAAGGAAAATCTTCAAAGCCGCAATATCCTCCTAATGGTATAGGGACTCCATCAATTCCTAACTTAGTTGCAAGTTTTACAATAGCATCACCATCATATAGTTCTGTACGGTAACCAATTATTTTTTCTTGTAATCTCGGACTGAAGAGGAATTCAAACAAAGGTACCCTATCTGGAATTCCCATAGTTAGAGCAGTAATAAATCTCTCTCTGGGCTTCATATGAATTTCTCCTTTATAATATTTACAGCAACTTTAATAGGTCATTGACTTTAATAAACGTTTATGTAATTATGAAGAATACCATTAAAAATTAATGTGGTCAAGTGCTTTAAATATTATTATTTTTTACAATATAAAAATAAAATAATTCGGTCAATTCTTATTATCGGTTAAATTCATTAAAGATAAATTATATAGGAGGCTAAGAATTAAAAATGAACTCAAAGGAAAGAGTGTTAACAGCAATCAATCATGAAGAACCTGATAAAGTACCTATTGATGCATGGCTTGCACCTGAAGTTTCTGAAGTAATAATAAAACTTTTAAATGTAGATGTAAGTAAAGATAGATTTGCTATGGCTAAAGCACTGGGCCATGATATGTTATATACTCAAATAGGAATGTGTGATGGTTTCAACTCAATTTATAAGGAAGATAGGAAGATTGGAGAAAACCTTTATCAGGACCTGTGGGGAATAAAATGGAGAAAAAAATCACAAAAGTATGGAAGCTATTGTGAATTTGCAGAGCATCCATTAGCAGATATCAAAAAATATGATAATTATAAATGGCCGGATCCTTTAAGTACTCTTGAAAAAGAATTAAATATGTATAAAAAATTGATAGAAGATGATGGCAAAGAATATTTAATCATGGGTGCGGTTGCATGTACAATGGTAGAAGCTTCATGGTATCTGAGAGGTCTTGAAAATTTTATGGTAGATCTTATTAAAAATAAGGATTTCGCTAAAGAACTTTTGGATAAGACAATGGATTATCACCTCACCGCATCAAAAAAACTTGTTGAAATGGGTGTTGATATTATATGGTGGGGCGACGATGTAGCCGATGAAAGAGGAGCATTTTTTGGACCAGATCTATTTAGGGAATTAATCAAACCCAGATATGCATATATGATCCAGGAAGTTAAAAAAATAAACAATAATATAAAAATAGCCTTTCATACAGATGGAAAAGTAGATTGGGCTCTGGATGATTTCATTGATATAGGAATAGATATTCTAAACCCACTTCAACCTGATGTAAATGACATAGAAGCTATTAAAAAGAAATATGGGAAAAAACTTACTTTTTGGGGAAACATAGACACACGCAATGTTATGTCAAATGGTTCATGCGCTGATGTTGTTGAAGAAGTAAAAAATGTAATAAGAAAGCTAGGTGTTGGAGGAGGTTTTATACTTAGTTCAAATCATACAATTCAGGCCACTGCAAGAGCTGTAGATAATACCATTGCTCTTTACTGGGCAGCACATAAGCATAGAAATTATCCCATTAATTTAGAGCCAATCAAAGGAGATATAAAAGTTGATTGGGTAAATTAAAATTTTAAATCTAGACTGCTAATCTTGAAACAATTACCGTACCGCTTTTTAATAATTAAATTAAATGATTTAAATTATAAAAATACATTCAAAAAATTTGCCCTGCTATCCAATAACAAATACTTTGATTTAAAAAAATTATTAGCTCATTAATGGTAATTAGTTAAAATATTGATTTTATTATACAAAAATTATAATGAAAGGTGTAATTAATGAATGATGAAATATTTAACCAAGAAGAAGAAATGTCAAATAAGGAAATTGCTGACCAGTTAAGAAAAGCCATATTAACTTATGATAGGACATTAGCAATTGAATCAGCAAAGAAATTAATCTCTAATAAAGTTAATCCTCTGGAAGTTGTAGAAATAATGACAAAAGCAATAAGATTGGTCGGAGATGCTTATGGAGAAGGCGATCTTTTCCTTCCAGATCTAATAGGAGCTTCTGATGCAATGTCGGCTGCTATGCCAATTGCTGAAGAAGAATTAAAGAAAACAGGGAAAAAGACAGAGAGTCTGGGCAGCATTGTCTTAGGTACTGTTTTTGGTGATATTCATTCCATAGGTAAGACGATGGTTGGTACCCTTTTAACAGCCGAGGGTTTTACTGTTTATGATATAGGTATAAACTGCTCGTCTGAAAAATTTATAGAAGCAATTAAAAAATACAATCCTGACATACTTGCTATGTCAGCACTTCTAACAACAACTTCTAGCGAGCAAAGAAAAGTAATTTCGGTATTAAAAGAGGAAGGATTAAGAGAAAAGTTAAAAATTATGGTTGGTGGAGGTGCCGTAACAAGAGAATTTGCAAATAGTATAGGTGCGGATGGATACGAATCTAATGCACCAGCAGCAGCTTCATTAGCAAGAAGATTAATTGGTAAATAAATTCTAACAAGATTTATTTTATATAAAATTAAATTTTTATTTTTATAAGAAAGGATCAGGTTGATTAATATGGCAATAAAAGGATTTAAACGTAAAATTAAACCATTAGAGATAATGACTGAAGAAGATGTCATTTCGATACAAACAGCAGTTTTGGATATTCTTAAAAATACAGGAGTAAGATTTGAAAGTAAATGGTCCCTTGATTTTCTCAAAAAAAATGATTGCATTGTTGATTATGATGATATGAGAGTAAGATTTCCTGAAAGTTTAGTAGAAGAAAATATAAGTAAAGCTCCAAGTAGCTTTAGAGCAAAAGCAAGAGAAGAAAAATATGATCAGATTTTAGGTGGTACAACAGTATACTTCCAGAATGGACCGGGTATGAAAACAATCGATTTGAAAACATTTGAGCCACGTGTACCTACAAAATCCGAATATGAAGACTACATCAAGGTACTGGATTCATTACCTAATGTTCATGGACTTTCTTGCTATCCATATTTTGGCTATAAAGATATCCCTGAGGTCATGGGTATACCTGAAAGTGTTGCAATCAAAATAATGAATTCCACTAAATTTTTACAATCCTGCTACGCTTCTGATTGCGAAATATTTAATATTAAAATGGCAAAAGAAGCTGGCATCGAAATTTTAAGTGGTTTACATGCATCATCACCACTGACGGTAGGTGAACCAGCAATTATGAATGCACGTAGAATGATAGACGCCGGGTTCCCTATTTTCGTTGCAGATGGAACAGTATATGGAGGTACTGGTCCAGCTACTGCAGCTGGTGGATTAACAATCAACTGTGCAGAAATTTTATCACAAATAATGCTAGTTCAGCTCATTAAACCTGGTACAAGAGTCCTTGTATGGGATGTTAGCTGGCCAATGAATATGGTAACAGGAAGCCCTAATTTTGGTCAAATAGCAGATTCTATCGAAAATGTTATGTTTAACCAGGTATGGAGAACTTATAAACTACCTATTGCAAATGGTACGCCTGGATATAGCAATGCTAAAAATATAGGTTTTCAAAACGGATATGAAAGAGGAATAGCTTGTCTTCTATCAGCACTTTCTGGTGCCAATCTTATACAGTTCCACGGTTCTATATGCGGTGAGATAACAGCTCATCCTTTGCAGGCTATATTAGATGATGATATAGCCGGTATGGTTGGACGTTTTATAGAAGGTGAGACAATAAATGATGAAACAATCGCACTGGATCTTATAGAAGAAGTTGGACCAATACCAGGTTCTTATTTAAATACAAGCCATACGAGAAAGTGGTGGCAAATAGAGCAGTATATGACAAAGGCAGCCGACAAGTTAACCTATGATAGCTGGATAGATGGCGGTAAAAAGAATGATATGGATTATGCTAAAGAAATAATGGATGATATATTATACAAGCATAAAACAATACCTTTAGAAGAAGAAAAAGTTGAAAACATAATGAAAATTCTAGAAGAAGCAAGAAAATATTATAAGGAAAAAGATATGCTATAATAATAATTTTTACATGAAACTTTAAATATTTCCTTAGGAGTAAATAAATTGGTTACAATGCATGATGTTGCTAAAAAGGCTGGCACTTCTATTTTTACTGTTTCTTCAGTTATTAATAATACTTCTAGTGTTAGCACAAAATTAAAAAATAGAGTTCTTAAGGCTATTGATGAGCTAGGTTATACACCAAATTTAGTAGCACGTGGTTTAAAAAAAAGGAAAACTCTTTTAATAGGCTTAGTCATTTCAGATGTCGAAGATATTTTTTTCCCTGGAGTTATCAAGGGGATTGAAGAAGTATTTAACAAAACAAGTTTTAATATGATTTTATGCAATAGCAAGAATGATATAGTAAAAGAAAAAAATTATCTAAAAATCCTTATGGAAAAAAGAATAGATGGTCTAATAATTTTCCCTACAGATACTAGTGGTAAAAACTTAAAAGTATTCTTAGCTAAGAATACTCCAGTTGTTTTAATTGACAGAGAAATTAAATCCATAAACATAAGTACAGTTGTAATGGATGATTATGATGCTTCTTTTAATGTTACTAACTTCTTAATAAATAATGGTCATAGACGTATAGGAATTGTTATCTTTCCAACTTCGATATCTACAGGGGAACAAAGACTCAAAGGTTATATAGATTCGTGCAGAAAAAATGATATCAAAATTGATTATAGTCTTATAAAAATAGCAGGATATAATGAAGAAGACAGTTATAAGGCAACAAATGAACTTATTAATTTAGAAAATAGACCAACAGCTTTATTTACTGCTAATGATATTATGTTCTCAGGAGCTTTAAAGGCAATAAAAAATAATAATCTGAAAATCCCCGATGATATATCCATAGTCACTTTTTACGATTTCAATTGGTTAAAATTTTGTGACCCTCCCATAACTGCTGTTCATTTACCTACTTTTGAAATGGGGCAGCAAGCAGCAGAATTATTACTAGACCTGGTTAATTCAAATGAACAAAAATATTATAGAAAGATTACATTAAAAACCAGACTTATAGAAAGAAAATCTGTAAAGAAATTATACAATAATATTCTAACCAGACAGCCCTAATTATTTATACAAATGATGAAATTCATATTCGCAATAAAAAAATAAAGTAATTTTTTTAGGCCTACATAAATAAACGATATATGATTTAAAAGGAGAAAAAATTATGAATTCCAGAGAAAGAGTCTTAAAATCTCTAAATCATATAGAGCCTGATAGGGTACCAATAGACCTTGGCAGCACACTTGTTACTGGCATAAATATCAAGGCATATAAAGAAGTCTTAGAGATGTTAGGACTTAATTATTTAAAAAAAGATAAAATCTTTGATCCAATTCAGCAAATTGCAGATGTCGATGATATCTTATTGAATAGATTTCATATAGATTTTAAGGGTGTTTATAGAAAAGCTCCCAGGAATTGGGTAGCTGAAGAATGGGAAGATGAAAGATATTTTTACTTTAAGGATGGATGGGGAAGTACATATGCAATGCCTAAAATCAATGGATACTACTATGACTTTGTTGGATTTCCATTAAGTAATTTTAATGAAGAAACTTACAATAATTTTAAATTTCCAGATCATTTAGATAAATCAACAACTGAAGGTATTGGAAAGGAAGTTGAAAAAGTTATAAATAAGGATAAAAGGTGTGCTATTTTCGGAACTAACGGTTACTCTGTAGGATTGCTTCAAAATTTAACTTATACTATAGGTTTTGAAGAAGCACTTATTAGCATTAAGATAAATAAGTCATTGACAGAAAAATATTTGGATGAACTAACAAGAAGAGATATAGAATTTTATGAAAACTTCCTTGATAACGAAGGAAAGGACATTGATATAATTACATACTATGATGATTTCGGAATTCAGGACACTCTCTTTATTTCTAGAAGTGATTTTCTAGATTTGTTTAAAGAAAGATACACTCAAATATTTGATTCTATACATAAAAAAAAGAAAGATGTAAAAATATTTTTTCATACTGATGGAGCTGTCTATGAAATTATTCCTGATCTTATAGAGATGGGTATAGATATTCTAAATCCTATACAGGTCAGTGCCAGGGGTATGGATCCAAAAAGATTAAAAAAAGAATTTGGAAAAGATATAGTTTTATGGGGTGGATTAGATACTCAGCATATACTGCCCTATGGGACAGTAAAAGAAGTAAAAGATTATATAAAAAAATTGTTTGAAGATTTAGCACCAGGTGGTGGATTTGTTTTTAGTTCTGTTCATAATATACAAGCAAATGTACCAGTAGAAAATATAATTGCTGCTTTTGATACCATTATAAAATTAGAAAATTAAGATTAATTCTATGAATATTTATGATTTTTACCTTCTTCCAATCTAAATTATAATGAAATTATAAACAATTAATTATAATTCCACAAAATAAGCTGGCAATTGTTTAATAGCAAAAGCCAGCTTATTTTATAAATTCAAATGTTAGTTTAGAATATCTACTTTTTAGAAATATTTCCTAA